>JAOTTZ010000065.1 GCA_029864165.1 Burkholderiaceae bacterium | reverse complement strand
GGCCAAACCGGCCAACATCAGCGCGTAGGTCTCGGGCTCAGGCACCGGTGCAAATGAAATGCGGTAAATCTCCGTGTTGTCTGAGGCGAGCTGACTGTCGAAGACATAATTGGCGCCGGTTGTCAGTCCATCGAACGCCGTCAATTGTGTGAAACTGAACGCCACGACTCCGTTTTCGGCCGCGTGCCCGCTGGCGTCGCCTCCGACCAAGAATGCGGCTGTCGCCGGATCGGTAACTTCCGAGCCCGCATCCCAAATATTCTGACGGCTTTGGGTGATACTAGTGATCAGAAGATTGCCAGCGTTGTCGAACAATTTGTACTGCGTCGGCGAATCATTGCCGATGAAAGAATCATTACTCGGTACTACCATGGCAGCGAAGGTGAAGTACGGGTTGGTATCCGTGTCGATTGAAAACACTTCCGACGCCGCTACGCCTGGAAGCAGGGGAGGCGGGAAAGTGCCAACAGTGCCCAGAGTTGCGGTCGGGTCGGCGGCGGCGAAGGCCGGAAACCAAGCGGAGCCGCTTCCACTTTCGGCAATCAACGCGATCGCGGCGCTTGCTGTCCCGCCCGCATTGAACGAGTCATAAGTTCCGCTGTTGAACCCCACACGCAGCGGCGCGAAAGCGACGCTGTTAGCGGGAGCACGGTTTTCAACCGTCACTTTCAGTTGAACTTGTGCCGCTTGTGCGGCGGACGTCAGCCCCACGGCGAGCGCAGCCGCGGTAATTGATTTGAACGAACGATGTGATGAACTCATAGTGCTACTCCAAAAAATTGGTTGTGAGAAATGGTGCGCGGGACCTGCGAAGAGAGCCCACCCAACGTATGCTCACCGGTCGGGATTGCAAGTTCATCACGGAGAGTTCACGGCACCGTGATGTTTGTGACTGCGTGCAATGCTTAAATCACTGCCAGACGTGGTCTAGCCCAAGACCGGAACGCAAAGAGGCCGATGAACGAACACCTGCTGCTGGTCGAGGATGAAGACGCGATCGCCGATGTGATGCAGTTGCATCTCACCGAGGCGGGTTACTCGGTGCAACGCGAGAGTGATGGCGCCCGTGCCATGCGTGTTATCGATGCGCAGCAGTTCGACTTGGTACTGCTCGATCTGATGCTGCCCGGCGCCGACGGTTGGGACGTTTGCCGCCATATACGCGCTCGGCGCGACCACCTACCACTGATGATTTTGAGCGCGCGCTCGGCCGAGGCGCACCGCGTGCTCGGCCTGGAGTTGGGCGCCGACGACTATCTGCCCAAGCCATTCTCCATGCTCGAAATGGTGGCCCGTGTGCGGGCGCTGCTGCGTCGCGCTGAGCATTCTCGCAACCCCCCTTCGTCGCTACCCGAGTTGCGCTTCGATGGGCTGAGACTCGACCCGCTGCGCCGCGAGCTGCGTCGAGGCGAGACACTTGTACCGCTCACGCTGCGAGAGTTCGACCTGTTGTACTTCTTGGCCCGTCATCCGGGGCAGGCGTTCAGTCGCGCCGCTTTGCTCGGTCATGTTTGGGGCAGCAGCTTCGACGGCTACGAACACACCGTCAACTCCCACATCAACCGCCTGCGCACCAAGATAGAAACCAACCCGCAGGACCCACACCTGATTGAGACGGTGTGGGGTATCGGCTACCGCTTCGGCGGTGGGTCGCAAGGCGGGCGGTGATGAGGCCATCGTTCTCGCGCCGCATATCGGTCGCATTCGCATTGCTGCTGACTGGCTTCGGTGCGCTCGTCGCCCTGCTCGGCTGGCGATTGGCTGCGGAGCACGAGCAGGAGGCCTTGCAGCGCCTGTCATACGGGCTGGCACGCCACATCGTTGAACACTGGCCCGCTGTTTCACGCCCCGCCGGCGACGTGGCGGACCGCGCTGCGCTGGAAGAGGTGCTGCACATGTTGATGGTCGTCAACCCAGGTATAGAGGTTTACGTGCTCGATGCGGGGGGCCGGGTGCGTACTTTTTCTGGTGACCCAAGCGTAGTACGTACCCCTCAGGTAGATCTGCTACCAGTTCGCGCATTTCTGCAAGGCGCACCATTGCCTATGCGCGGTACTGACCCCAGGGCTGTCGGCGAGCGCAAAATCTTCAGCGCAGCCATGTTCCCCCCACGCCCCGGCGATGTGCGACCGCCTGGATACTTGTACGTGGTCTTGGAAGGACAAGAGCGGGCTCACGTATCCGGAAGCGTTGGCTTGAGACGCGTCTGGCAAACCGCGCTGCTGATGGCTGCGGTTGGGATGATTGCGACTTTGCTGTTGGGTGCGCGAGTGTTTTATACACTGACCCGCCCACTGCGCCAGTTGGCCGAGCGCATGTCGCTGTTCAACCTCTCAGGCCGCGCCGAAGCGAACAACGGCGACGCCATGCAACGGCCTGTTGGTGATGAGATCAACGCGATTGAGACGTCGTTCGACGTCATGGCGCAACGCATTGCGGGCCAGGCGCGTGAGCAAGCCGAACAGCAAGCAGCGCACCGCGAGGTCGTTGCCAACGTCGCGCATGACCTGAGAACGCCATTGACAGCGCTGCACGGGCATCTCGAGGCGCTGGGCCGGCGCGACCCACCGCTTACCGACAACGACCGTCAGCGCCACGTTGCGACCGCACTGGCGCAAAGCGAGAAGGTGCGCCGCCTGTCGCAACAACTTTTCGAGCTCGCAACGCTGCAGTCGACCGACCATGTTGTTCAGTACGAACGCTTCAGGCTCGACGAACTGGTGACCGATGCCGTACAGAAATTCGAGCTGTCTGCACCCCGACCGCCGGTGATGCTCGACGGCAAGCCCCCAGGTCGCATCGAAATCAATGGCGACCTGCAGTTGATTGAACGCGCTTTGACCAACCTGATCGATAACGCCATACGCCACGCGAGTGGCGCTGAACCAGTGCGGGTCAGCATGCAGCACGACGAACTCGAGGTGCGCGTGATCGTCGCGGATCGGGGGCCCGGGTTGCCGGAAGAACTTGCGCGCCGACTGGACAGCGACCAGCCAGTCCGCGACCCGGCGCTACAGCGCCGCGGTGGTGGCTTCGGTGGCTTGGGGTTAGCGATTGCTCAGCGCATTGCCACGGTGCACGGCGGCAGCTTGCGCACGCAACCAACTTTGCACGGTGGCACACGCCTGTGTTTGGCCTTTCCGCTAGCGCCCGACGTTATTGCACCAGTGGCGAAATAAGCATTTGCCTGAAAGTGCCGCGCGCTAACCGAGCAAGTATTCGGTTGCGTTGTCACCACCCAGCATCACGTAATTCACCTTGCGGATGTCGGCCAGCTTGTTACCACCCGCGTATGAGATCGAACTCTGCAAGTCTTCGTTCATTTCTCGCAAGGTGTCGGCCAGCTTGCCTTTGATGGGCTCCAGAATACGTTTGCCTTCCACATGCTTGTACTCGCCTTTGTTGAAGTCGCTGGCCGAGCCGTAGTATTCCTTGAACAGCTTGCCGTCGACTTCAACCGTCGTGCTAGGCGACTCTTCGTGGCCGGCAAACAGCGCGCCTATCATCACCATCGCAGCGCCGAAGCGCACGCTCTTGGCAATGTCGCCGTGGTCGCGTATGCCTCCGTCGGCAATGATCGGCTTGGTGGCCACGCGCGCGCACCACTTCAACGCGCTGAGTTGCCAGCCACTGGTGCCGAAGCCCGTCTTGAGCTTGGTGATACACACCTTACCGGGACCCACGCCGACCTTGGTCGCGTCCGCACCCCAGGTTTCAAGGTCGATCACAGCTTCCGGTGTCGCAACGTTGCCGGCAATGACAAAGGCGTTCGGAAGTTTGGCCTTGATGTGAGCAATCATCTTGTGCACGCTTTCGGCGTGACCGTGCGCGATGTCGATGGTGACGTAGTCAGCCCCCACACCCTCGGCGGCAAGACGATCTATAGCTATATGGTCGGCTGGCTTTACGCCCGAGCTGATCGAGACGTACAAGCCCAAGTCGCGCATGCGTTTAGCGTAGGCAACATTGTCGATGTCGAAGCGGTGCATCACATAGAAGTAGCCGTTGGCTGCCAGCCACTGGCTGATCGGCTCGTCGATGACCGTCTTCATGTTGGCCGGCACGACAGGCAGCTTGAATCTTCGAGCGCCCAATTCGGCTGACGCGTCGCATTCGCCGCGGCTGGTCACCTGGCACTTGCGCGGCAGCAAGAGGATATTGTCGTAGTCGAAGATTTCCATGTGCGGGCTTCAACCTGGATGTGAAGAGCACTTGACTTGGAGCCCCGGCCCCCAACCAACGGCCCTGCGCGTGCAGGGTGGCCGGGAAAAACCGGGCGCCGAAACTCGAGCCCGGCGCGGAATTCTACGCGGGCGCTAAAGCACCCCCTGTTGGAGAATAGTGGTGCACAGCGCTATGCTGATTTTGGCGCTCGTCCAACTGCTGGGCCTAAGTTTGCGCCAGAGAAAGCGGAAATGTCCCCTTGATAAAAGCAAGTGTCGCATTTACCCTCATCCGGGACCACATGAGCATACCGGAGTCGCTTCGCAAGTTCATCGATCCCGTTTTGGTCGGCACTGCCTGCGCGGCGTTGGTTCTGCTCGTCGGGCACTACGCGGTCGGTTTGCAGTCGAGCCGTGTCGAGGCTTACCGGAAAGTCGAACTGGTTTCGTTGGGCTCGCTGCTGCAGGCGCGCCTGAACGAAAAACTCAACCGGGAGTTGTACCTGACCAGCGGCCTTAAGAGCTACCTCATCGTACGCCGCGGAAACTTGCGCCCGGCCGAAGTGCAAGCCATCCTGGCGCGACTGTATGCCGACACGCGCCACATTCGCGTTTTCGGCATTGCGGTAGGCTACCGTCTGACCTACATATACCCCCTCAAAGGTAACGAGCAGGCCCTCGGCTTGAACTACCGCGATTTACCGGCACAGTGGCCAGCCGTGAAGCGGGTTATCGACGGCGGCATGCCAGCCCTGCTTGGGCCGGTCGACCTGTTGCAGGGCGGGAGCGGCCTTATCTACAGAGTCCCGGTCGTAGTGGACGGGAAATACTGGGGGCTGCTTTCGACAGTCATCGACGTTGACCCCCTGCTCATGGATGTTTTCGAAGTAGCGCACTTTGTCGGTGTCGATGCGGCTTTGCGTGGCAGGGATGGACTGGGTATACGCGGCGAAGCGTTTTACGGCGATTCGAGTTTGTTTTCGAAACCAGATGTGGAACAGTTCGTCATCAAGGTTCCGGGTGGCAGTTGGGCCATGGCGCTACGAGCAAAATCGGCGCCATCGGAGAATTACGTATCCGAGATTCTGAGTGCCTTCATCTGGGCGCTGGCAGCCTTTGTCGGCTGGAGCGCGTACATGCTCCGACTGCAACGTGCCCGTCTCACGCGGTTGGCGTTATCCGACGCGCTGACTGGATTACCTAACCGCACCCAGGTCGAGGTTCGGCTACGCCATGCAATCGCTGCGGGTCGCCGCGATGCATCAGCGGTATGCATCATCCTGTTCTTCGACCTGGACGGGTTCAAGGCTATCAACGACCGCTACGGGCATCGCGCTGGAGATGCTGTTCTGCGCGGCGTGGCAGAGCGCGTACTGGGGACCGTGCGCGAAGTCGACAGTGTCGGGCGTTGGGGCGGCGACGAGTTCGTGGCGCTATTCGAAAATGGGGCCCAGGAAAAGATTCCAGATCTCGTCGCGCGCGTGCGCAACGCGGTGGAGGTGCCGCTGAAGCACGCCGGTCACTCCCTCAAGGTTGGCGCCTCGATCGGCACCGCCACAGCGCCGGAAGACGGGAATTCGGTGGCCGAACTGGTTCGCATTGCCGACAAACGGATGTACGAGGACAAGCAAGCAAGAATGCTGGAAAGCAGATCGCGGCGACCTGAAGACACCTGAGCTTAACCCGGCTACACAGCCGACGGCTCAACGGCCGATGGTTAAGCTCGGCGTGATAAAATGCTCAGTCTTATCGCGGGGTGGAGCAGTCTGGTAGCTCGTTGGGCTCATAACCCAAAGGTCGTAGGTTCAAATCCTGCCCCCGCAACCATCCATGTCCCGCATGAACGCCGGCCCAAAGTCGGCGTTCTGCTTTTTGGCGTTCTCAGAGGGAAACAACGGTAGGTGCCCCGACGCGGCGATCAACATGCCGCGGGCCGGCTGTAAGTCTGCGGCCAGCACCATGGCAGGTCACAGCTGCCTGGTGTCCGGTGTTCGGCTGCCGGGGGTGCAAAGCCGTTCGGGTTCGGTGCTGTGCAAAAAGAACTCCACAACCTCAGGATCGAACTACGTGCCACGCCCGCGCCTATCCAGCGCGGTGAACGCGCAGTCCATCGATGTGCCTTGCGCAGCGCGACGTCAACAGTCTTAGCGCGGCGCCCGCGACAAACTGCGTAGGGATACTCGACAGCTGATGCCAGAAGGCGTTACCTCGCACCATTGGACCTTGCCGCCCAGCTGTTTGACCCGCTTGCGCACGCCGCCTAGCCCCAAACCATGAGCCCAGCCTTGCGGGGCATGGCCCGATCCGTTGTCAGTGACGCAGAGTTCCATCCCCTCGCCTTCGAGGTGAATTTCGACGTCGACCCGGTTTGCGTTCGCATGCGCAATGGTATTGCTGACCAGCTCGCGCAGTATGCGCGTCAACGCCGACCATTGCACGACGTTCAATATCACCTCTCGATCTTGACTCACGTTCCAGACCAGTTCGATGTCTGCGGCGGCCAGCCGGTGGGCTAGGTCAGCCTTCCACTCGGTTAACGTGTGGCTCAGGCGGTGACTGGATGCGGACAGCCCACGCGTCAGGGTTTTCAAGTCCTGAAGCGTATAACGCAAATAGTCTTCCATCTCTGGCGAAGAAGCCTTGTAGATCAGTGTCAACAGCCGCGCACCGATGTCGTCGTGAAGATCCTGCGCTAGCCGCAAACGTTCCTCGCTGCGACCCTGTTCGACCGCTTTGTCGAAGGCGACCGCCCGCCTAAGCTGCTCCACGACACGGTCGGTGAGGTGTGCGTCTTCCTTGGTGAAAAGCCGTCGGCCGCGATCGGCGAACCGGATCACAACGGTACTCGGCCGGGCCTCGCCTTGAAGGTCAACGTCACCGGCCAGACAAGGCACCGGGACGAGCAGGGTCGCGTCGTCGTCGGCCAGTTTGGCGCGCGACGATTGAAGTTCGATCACGCTCACCCGCAACGGGTCGAACATGTCTTGCAACAGCCGGGCTAACAACGATGAAACGCGCCCGGGGTGGGTTTCTACCTCGCGTGCCATACGGTAGATCCGCTCGAACACGGCCTCGGTGGTGAGCGTTTTGCTACCCAACAGTTGATTGAGTATCCACTGCCTTGCCGCGGCGTACAGCCCCAGGGACAGGCCCAGCGAGAGCACCAGCGATGTGAATTGACCCAGCCTAAGCTCCGCCACGAACAGGAAGTCGAGCAAAATCGCAACGGTGCCAACAACTGCGAGCATGGAATACTCGCGCATGAGTTGCTGCGACCTCGATAGGAAAGGCACCATCAACAATAGCGCGGCGAGGAATGCGTAACACGCCGTCGCGCTGCCGGTCACCATATCGGCCTGAAACCCCTTGGGCTCACCGCTGACCGCCAGTGCAGCCGTGAGCGCTGCCCAGGTGCCTACCGCCATGATGCCGAAGCGACGCAGGACGATCACGAATGGGTGCGGCTCGGCGCGGTATGACCAATTCAGCAGCCAGATGGCCAATACGCCGAGGGCGATCATGCTGCCCTGAACCCACCACCAGTCATGAGACATCCATCCGAACGAGATCAGCGTTATCAGCACAGCCGTCACCGCCCAACCACCGTGAGCGATCATCGGGGCGCCTGGGTAGCGCTTCATGTACAGGCTGGCGGCATGAACAACGGCCGCAGCCGTGATCAGATCAAACGAA
>JAOTTZ010000551.1 GCA_029864165.1 Burkholderiaceae bacterium | reverse complement strand
CGCCACGGTGCGGGCCGCGTCTTCGCAACCCGTGACTCAACTGCAAGATTATCCGCGTCACGGCCATGCTCAACTCATTCAAACGCTGGGTTTCGGGTGGACCCCGAGCGCCCGACTTGCAGCAAGTCACCGACTGGGCCAAGCGAACTGATCTCGACTTCAGACGCACCAAGAATGACGATGGATTTGTCATCGACGGCAAGTTCAACAGCCGGCCATGGCGCATGGAGTGGGGGCCGCCGCAGCGCAGCTATATTGAGGGTCGCGAGCTGCGCATACGCATGGAGGCTGGCTTGCCGCGAGATTTGCAGATGCTGCTGCTGTCGGCTCCGCTGATGGAAACGTTGGAACGCCAGACCTTCGAGCAGT
The DNA here is from genome assembly GCA_029864165.1 of Burkholderiaceae bacterium. Classification (GTDB taxonomy): domain Bacteria; phylum Pseudomonadota; class Gammaproteobacteria; order Burkholderiales; family Burkholderiaceae_C; genus CAIKUF01. Next base: position 1,661 of record JAOTTZ010000551.1, on the reverse strand, counting down.
ACACCGCCAGCACCCAAACGCAGATCGACGTCTCCACGCCCGAGGAAACACGGTGGGTGGCCATGTATCAGAAGGTGCCCTTGGCGGCAGCCAAGGATTTGAAACGGCGTTTTGTCGCCGTGGCGTGGTCGCCTCAAGCAGGTGCAGCATGGATCGATGGCCCAGTGACGCAGCGCCTTGTCGAAGCCGGCCGCAAAACACTCGCCGATGATCCCCCGCTGGCGTTGATGACCTTGCGCGGCCGCATCTATTTGCGGCTGCAATTACCTGAACCAGAGGTCATTGCCTTGGTGGCGATGCTGGCGCTATTTGAAACGGCAGCGACCCAGGCCGCGCGAGTGGCCGAGACCGTCAACGACAACGACAGCGCTTGGCCGAGTACGGGATCCACCGCATGGCAGACGCTGCTGCCGCCGGACAAGGCCAAGGGGGGCGCCGACCAGGGCTAGTGCTGCGGCCCGAAAATATCGAGGCCTGATGAAAGTGATGGATTCGGCCTCATGGCTAGGCACAAACCACAGCGATACCAGGACGTATCGCGAGGATTTGCAACGACGCCATGGGGTCGAATGCGCGCTTTCATGGTTCGATATTTTCGGGCCGCAGCACTAGTGGCCTCGCAACGCGCCCGCCGCTACCGACCGCAACCGTTGCGGCGCTGGCGAAAGCTCCTACAAGCGGCGCCAAAGGCTTGCAACAGTTTCATCGTTACTGGACTGTCAGATGCCTTCCATTCGGGATGCCATTGCAGGCGAAGGTTGAAGCCCTGGGCCTCGGGGACCGAGAAGGCTTAAACCAAGCCGTCGGGTGCGTAGGCCTCGGCCCGCGCAGTCGGGGCCAGGCGATTCGCGCCCTGCCCATGCACAGAATTCACGCTAAACGTAACGGCGCCGACGATGCCGTCAAGCAAGGCCACCAGGCACCACGTTGACTTGGTGCATTTGCGCATATTGAAGCTCGAGCGGCGCGTCATCATGCGCACGATGATTACGCTTACCGGGCACCTCCTGCTCCGCCTGGTGCAGTGAACCGCCCAAAGCCACGTTGACCTCTTGAAAGCCGCGGCGAATTGCCAACAGCGGAACCCCGAGCACAAGTGCACGGCTAATCAACGGCAGCGTCAAACCATCGCGACCCAGTTCCAGCGGCAACTCGGGGTTGTGCACCGCTTCGCCAAAATGGCTGGGGTGAACGTTCGAGGCAGAACCGGAGAGAAGAATACCGTCAGCGTGGGCGAGTAGCTCATCGATGTCGTCTACGCCTGCCGCGGGCGCGACGAGAGGCAGACACGCCGCAAGGCGCACCGCCTCGATGTACATGCCGCCGACCATATGAGCGGGGAGCTGGTCAAGTGTGCAACTGCCCGCTGGTAGCACGACGACAGGCCTCATGGTCGTCTCTGGGCGAGGCGATTACACGCCTCTGATGTGTGGAGTCGGAGTCTTCCAAAACGTTATGTATGGCGGGCGCTGTAGCGCTTTGACGCTTGGATACCCCTTACTTACCCACAATAAAAATTGCGCTTCATCACGGGGGTACTTGTTCAAGCCCCATTCTCATTCGCTGCGTTTTCAACGTTTGTCGAGAGTATCGCCGAACCCCAGTCGTCAAAGGGCTGCGGTATAACCTGCCGGCGAGGAAGCTGCTGGCCAGTGCGGTCC
>JAOTTZ010000550.1 GCA_029864165.1 Burkholderiaceae bacterium | reverse complement strand
TCCTGACACGGCTGATCAGGCGCTATAGCGCATGGAGCATGGATGTTGGGTTTACCGCCCTGTTTGGTTCCGGCGCGTCCGGCTTAGGGCGGTAGGGGTTGGGCTTACACTGCGCGATACCGTTGAACTTTGTTTAACAGCCCGCTCATGTCCGTGAGTGGGTGTTGGGGGCGAATCCGCAATGGGTCGCCGTGGTGATGTCGGCAACGATGTTATGGTTTGCCTGAATCGATAACTTGCATTGGAGACCCCGCATGGACTATGACGCATTCGTTACGGCGCTGCAAGCCTCGCTTGGCAGCCACATTCCGCAAATTCTTGGGGCGGTGGCCATTTTTGCCGTGGGCTGGCTGTTTGCCGTCATCGCGCGTGCATTCGTGTTGCGACTGCTCAAGCCGCTCGCGGTCAATCGACGAATCCAGGAGAGCACGGGTGTTCAGGTCGACGCCGAACATCCGGTGGCCATTGGTGTGTTCTGGCTGCTCATTCTGGTCGCAGCGATCGCGGCAATGAACACGCTCGACCTGGCGAGCCTGTCCAACCCGTTCTCGCTGATGCTGAGCGATATTCTCGGTTACCTGCCGCATTTGCTGGCGGGCACGGTGTTGACGCTGCTGGCCTGGTTGATTGCCACCTTGCTTCGTGCGGCCGCCGTCAAGGGGTTTGAGATGACGACCCTAGGCGACAAGCTGAGCGCCGCCGCCGGTATGGCGCCGATGGGCCGCAACGTCGGTAACGCGCTATTTTGGCTGGTCATGCTGCTGTTTTTGCCCTCGATCCTGGGCGCGTTCAAACTGCAGGGCACGCTCGGGCCGGTGCAGAACATGCTCGACTCCGGGCTTGCGATGTTGCCCAACGTTTTTGCAGCGGCGCTGATCGGTTTTGTCGGTTACGCGGTGGCCCGCGTGCTGCGCGGCCTGGTCAGCAACTTGCTGGCCGCTTCCGGTGCGGACTCGTTAAGTACGCGCATCGGACTCGATGAATCGGTCAAGCTTTCGCGGCTGGTAGGAACGATTGTGTTCATCCTTGTGCTGGTACCTTCGTTGATCGCAGCACTCGATGCGCTGAAAATTGAAGCCGTGTCGCGCCCCGCCACACTGATGCTCGGCAAAATGCTCGACGCTGTGCCTCACATCATTGCCGCCTCGGTGATTCTGCTCGTGACCTGGTACCTCGCCCGCTTCGCCGCCAGGCTCATGGCCCGGCTGCTCGAAAGCGCGGGCTTCGACGCCATGCCGGCGCGGATTGGTCTGGGCAAGGCTTTGACCGGAGCGGCTCGGCCATCCCAATTGGCGCACTGGGCCGTGTTGTTCTTTGCCATGCTGTTTGCAGTGGTCGAGGCTGCTGACCAGCTCGGCTTTACTCAGGTGCGTGATGTCGTGACGACCTTCATAGCCTTTGGCGGCGATATCGTGTTGGGCGGCCTGATTCTGGTTGTTGGTTATTGGCTCGCCAATTTGGCTTACGACGCGATCGACAAGGCCAGCGGGGAACACACGGCGGGATTGGCCGCTGTGGCGCGCATCTCCATTCTCGGGGTGGTGATTGCGATGGGTCTGCGCGCGATGGGTATCGCCAACGAGATCGTGCAACTGGCGTTTGCGCTCAGTTTCGGTGCGGTAGCGGTGGCCGTTGCGCTGTCGTTCGGACTCGGGGGCCGCGACGCCGCTGGAAAGCTGACCCAAAGCTGGGTATCGCGCTGGCTGCGCGATTAGCCCAGCCCATCGTTGTGCGGGGGGCGGAAAGTTGGCGCCAAGGCCGTGCGCGCGGACGCCGCCGCTCCGCCCAGGCCCGCTCGCGACGCTTTCGCACCTCAATGTGCGCGGGCAGGCCTTTTATATTTGCGGGAATGTAGAATGCGCGGTTGGTGTTTCCACCGTTGACCGCCGGGCTCGTCTACACTGCGCCCCGTCCCGAAACCGATCGAATACTTTGGATAATTTATGACCACCTTGTCGACACTCATGCCTGCATCGGAAAATGCTCCGGATACACGGGGTCGGCACGAGGGCGCGCACTCGGCTGCTTCCATGCAC
>JAOTTZ010000064.1 GCA_029864165.1 Burkholderiaceae bacterium | reverse complement strand
GGTAGCCCCGGCGGCTTGACGGGAGTGACCACCGCCGATGGGCGCTTTACCGTCCTGATGCCACACCCAGAGCGCGTATTTCGCAACGTGCAGATGAGCTGGACAACAGGTCAAGCGAGCGCAGCGAGTCCGTGGATGCGCATGTTTTGGAATGCGCGCAAGTGGGTCGCGTAAACGCGAAGCGTTGGTCGGTACCGCTCTTTCGTTCGTACCAGGCCCTTTGTTTTTCGCTACAAAGCGTACCGCTTTTCTTTTACTCCAACGAGCGGAATCGGCGTGAGCCCGCGCATGTGCATGTTCGTGGTGAAGGCGGCGAAGCCAAATTATGGTTTAAGCCCGCCGCGGGGGTGGGCTTTTGCGATGGCATCGATGCACCCAGAGCCGACGTTAATTTCGCTAGGGGCTCCGATGCGTCGGCGCTTGCCATGCAACCCTTGCTGATGGCGACCGATCCAGACCCTGCCGTTCGCTTGCAAGGGGTTACCGCTTTGGCCGAGGGTAGTGATGCGAGTATCAGTCAACGCGCGGCGCGTGCTGAGCTGGAGGCGTCGCTGGCAGACCCAGACGCCCATGCGCGCGGGCAAGCGCTGCAGGCGCTGGCCAACGATGGCGGGACTGCGGCGGCGGTGTATCAATTGCGGCGGTTCCGCTATCCTGATCCGGATGTCACGAAAATGATGGCCTAGGCGGTTGAGCCTTACGATCAGGGTGTCGCTTTGCTGCGGTCAGTGCTCGGAGATCCCGACGAGGACGTCCGCCTTGCCGCCAAATTTCAGCTTGGGATAAACGCGCCTTAGCGCGGTAACGTATTCGGAACGGGGTGAAAACCGGAGCTTCATACGCAAGAATTCAATAGATGAAGTTCGACGGCAAAGAAGTAATACGCAAGCCGTTTTGTAGAAGTGTCCTGAAGTTCCAACGCTGCTCGGCGCGGCGTACCGGGAGTAAACCATGGCTCTCTTCCCCCAAGAGTCCCTCAACGAAGGCGTGCGCAAGCGCGAGGTTTTCGGCTGGGCAATGTACGACTTTGCCAACTCGGGCTACACGACCGTGGTACTGACGGCGGTCTTTGGAGCCTACTTCGTGGGTGGCGTGGCCGGCAACGCGCCCTGGGCAACGATGGCATGGACCGGTGCGCTTGCGCTGTCGAGCGCCATGGTGATGCTGACCATGCCGGCCCTCGGTGCTTTGGCCGACCTGCGCGCTGCCAAGAAGCGCCTGCTGATGTTCTCCACCGCAGGTTGTGTGCTCACGACCCTCGCGTTGGCCAGCGTCGGTCCGGGCGATGTAGCGCTGGCGGTCGTGGCGGTGGTGCTGTCCAACTTGTTCTACAGCTACGGTGAATCGCTGATCGCGGCCTTCCTGCCCGAGCTGGCGCGCCGCGACAGCCTGGGCCGCGTGTCCGGCTGGGGCTGGAGCTTTGGCTACTTCGGCGGTATGTTCACCCTCGGCCTGAGCCTCGTCTATGTGATCTGGGCGCAGGGCGAGGGCCTGCCGGCCACGCATTTCGTGCCGGTTACCATGCTGATCACCGCAGGCATCTATGCGCTGGCTTCGGTCGCCACCTTTGCGTTGCTTCGCGAGCGCGCCGTGCCGCAGCCGAAGGCGATGCAGCAGAGGGGCATCGCAGCCTCGCTAACGCGTCTGCGCCAGACCTGGCGCGAATCCCTTCGTTTCAAGGATTTCGGCCGGTTGTTGGCCTGTGCGGTGGCGTACCAGGCTGGCATCTCGGTGGTCATCGTGCTGGCGGCAGTGTACGCCGAGCAGGCACTGGGATTCAAACAAACCCAGACCATGACACTGATCTTCCTGGTCAACATCGCCGCGGTACTGGGTGCCTTCGGCTGGGGCTACGTGCAGGACCGTATCGGGCACCGGCCGGCGCTGGCGCTCACGCTCGTCGGCTGGATCGTGATGACCCTGCTGGCCGGCTTGAGCACCGAAGCAAATCTGTTTTGGGTGGCTGCAGTGATCGCCGGGTTGTGTATGGGCAGCAGCCAGTCGGCCGGGCGCGCGATGGCCGGTGCTTTCTCGCCTGAGCAGCGTCGGGCCGAGTTCTATGGGCTGTGGACCTTTGCCACCCGCCTGTCGGCCATCGTCGGGCCGCCGACCTATGGCGTTGTAACCTTGCTCACAGCGGGTAACCACCGCATTGCGATTATCAGCACCGGACTTTTCTTCGTGCTGGGCCTGGCATTGCTGATGCGGGTGAACGTGCCGCGCGGCATGGCCGCGGCCGATGTGCCAGCCTGATGGTGTCGCGTTCCGCAGGCAGCCCAAGGGCCACTTCGGGCGTACCGCGTAGTCCTTGCAGCGCAGCAAGCCGGGCGACAGGCCGCAGCGACATGAGGGGAGGCTCGGGCTGGTGGGCTATCGCGGGCGCGCCATCAGCATGCGTAACACGCAGGCCACCGCGGCAGCGGCAAGCAGGTGCTTGAGCGTGTGCCCGCTCACCACTTGCCCGAGGGCGTAGATGCGCGCGTCCAGCAGCTTGTCGCACAACATCGCGAGTGCGTAAAGCGCGATGGCCTGCATGATTGCGTGGTCCCCACCATGCCGGGACGGAAAGAGCAGCGCGATCAACGGGATCATCAGCGCAGTGTGGAACTGCACCAGGCCGTATAAGCGCAGGTCGCCGGCGCCGCGCTGTTCGCCCAGTTGCCAGAAGATAACGCTCGCCAGGCCCAGCAACAGCAGCGGCACGAGGCCCAGCCGTGCGCCGCTGGCGGAAATGCGTTCGCCAACCGTCGCGGCGAGAAGGGACATGAAGATCAGCGTTATCGGCAAGCGGTCCCAGGTCAGCCGGGCGCTGTCGGGTGCCCAGTGGTACCAGGCGGAGCCAAACCCGGTGAGCAGCGCGCCGAGAAAGAATACGCCGTAGGGTCGGTGATCCCATCGCTGCGTGCAAGTGCTTGCTGCTGACGCGCTTGCATGCCCGACGATGAACCACAGACCGGCCGCTCCCGCCAAGACAAGCGCAGCGCTGGAGACGACGTTGAGGAAGTGCGGGACGCTCAACCACGCGCGCTGGTCGGCAAAGGTATGGTAAGCCTGGAGCTGCGGAGTCGGCGGCAGCGCCAGCGCCGTGCACATCGCCGCCAAAGTCAGCGCGGCGAGCACCCCCAGACGCCTGCGGCGCGGCCAGCCACGCACGCGCTGGACGATGGCCAGCGCGGTCGGGTGGTCTGGTTTGTCTCTGGTGCCGATGGGCAGTGCTCCGTCACCGTGGCGTTGTCGAGCGGGCTTTCAGCACTTTGCCGCGTCGAGCCGGCGGGCGATCGCGGTGCGTGCGGCTTCGCGCAGCTTGACCGCGGTCGCGAACAGGTCTGGTGCCTCAAGCGTCACATTCGATGCGGGAACGATCGGCGCACAGACCTCGACTTGGAGCGCCCCCGGTCGCGGCCACCAGCGGTCTGCCGGCAGGATATCGCGATGGCCTTGGATCGCCACCGGCACCACCGGCACGCCGGCGCGCGCCGCGGCCAGGAAGGCACCGAGGTGGAACGGTAGCAGACCCGGCCGGGCGACGAAGGTGCCTTCGGGGAAGAAGACCAGCGAGCGGCCTTGCTGCACGGCTTCGGCCATGCGGCCGGCGTCGAGCACGCTGCGCTGCACCTCGAAGCGCTCTACGAACTCGGCACCCAGCCGCTCGAGGTATTGGCGGGCGATGAACTGAGACTGCAACTCTCGCTTGGCCACAAACACGAACTGGCGCGGCAACGCCGCCACCAAGATCACGCCGTCGAGGTAGCTTGCATGGTTGCTCACCAGCACGCACGGCCCGGTGGGCACGTTATCAAGCCCATCCACCGTCAAGGGTGTGCCGGTTAACCGGAACAGCGTGCGTGAAGCGATGCCGCCGAGTGCCCACGCGGCGGCCGGATTCGGCATCAGCAGCGTCAGCAGCCAGGTGAGCGGTGCAAAAAACCAGAACAGCAGCGCCGCCCAGAGCCCGAACATCGCACGGCCAGCGGCGCGCCCCAGTTGCCGTAAGCGTGGCAGCAAGGCGCCCAGTGCCAGCCGCAGCATCTGCTGCGACGTGCTGACCGGCGCCGCACCGACACCGCCTACTTCGAACAGCGAGCGGCAGGCCGAACGCCGCACCTTGCCGCTGGAGGTCTTGAGCACGGTGTGCGGTCGCGCCAGGACGATCTCGTCAGGCGGCTCGCCGATGGCATTGATCACGGCGCTCGACACCGCTTCGCGCAGCAAGGCCTTGGCCTCGGCCGATACCGCTCGCACCTCCGCCAGCACCACCAGCCGCTCGGTGCCAGTGGCCGGGTCCGGGCTGCCGAACACGGCCACGCAGCCCTTGCGTATGCCGTCCAACTGACCCACCACCTCTTCGATCTCCTGCGGGTACAGGTTGCGCCCGCCGCGGATCACGATGTCCTTGACGCGGCCGGTGATGTAGATGTCACCGTTGGCGCGGTAGGCTCGGTCGCCGCTGTCGAGCCAGCCGTCGTGCAGAAGTTTGGCAGTCTGATCGGGATTGCGGAAGTAGCCATGTGTCGCCGAGGGCCCCTGGAACTCGAGCTGGCCTTCGATACGTTCGCCGACTTCGACCGCGTTGTCGTCGACGATGCGCACCGCATGGCAGGGCAGTGGCCGCCCGCAGGCGACGAAGCGAAGGGCGCTGGCGTCTTCGGGTGCGGCCGGCACCGCGCGTCGTTCGCGAGTGAAGGGTTCGCGCTGGATAGCATCGATCGGCGCCACGCGTCCCAGCGGCGGGAACAGCAGGCCGACCGAGGTTTCAGCCAGACCGTACACCGGTGCCACTGCCTCAGCTCGCAGTCCGCAGGCGGCGAAACGCTCGGCAAAGTGCCGCACGGTGTCCGGACTGACCGCTTCGGCGCCATTGAAGGCCAGCCGCCACGCGCTCAGGTCGAGCCCGGCGAGCGCGGCATCGTCGATGCGCTTCAAGCACAGTTCGTAGGAAAAGTTCGGCCCCGCCGACAGCGTGCCGCGCCAGCGATGCATGGCCTGCAGCCAGCGCAGGGGCTTGGCCAGAAAGGCCAGCGGCGACATCACCACCAGCGGGAAGCCGACGTACAGCGGCGCGAGCCACGCGCCGATCAGCCCCATGTCGTGGTACAGCGGCAGCCAGCTGACGAACACATCGCGCGGTGTGGCCTCGATAGCCTGCGCCATTGCGCGGATGTTGGCCAGCAGGTTTGCATGCGTCAGCGCCACGCCCTTGGGGTTGCCGGTGCTGCCCGAGGTGTACTGGATGAAGGCGATGTCGTCGCCACGAACGGCCACGGGCGTCGGCACGCCTTGGCCTTGCACCAACTGCTGCGGCGTAGTCACTTGGCGCAGGCCCGCTACATGTGCCTGCAACAACCGCGCCACGATCATTGCGTCGGTCACGGTGACCAGCATGACCGTCCCGGCATTGGCCAGGATGCCGGTGTGGCGCAACACATGGTCTTCGAGCTGCGACGCCCGCGCCGGCGGATAGATCGGTACCGGAATGGCGCCGGCCATCAGGATGCCTAAGTAGCTACTGAAATACTCGGGCGATGTCGGCAGCATGATCGCCACGCTTTGCCGCGGCACGATTCCCGCCCGCTGCAGGCCGGCCGCGACGGCCGCTGATGCGTCAGAGAGTTGTCGGTAGCTAATGCGCTGCTCGGTATCGTCTTGCAGATAGACGACCTGCGTCTGCTCAGGATGGGCCCGCACGTGCCAGGCCAGCACCTCGAGCAAGGTGGTTGCACCCTGCGGTGCGCCGGGCTGCGCAGAGTTGCTGTCAGCATGGGTATCGGGTCGCGCAGGCGCCGATTTCGGAGCATCCAGCGTCGCCAGCGGAGGCGGCGCGTTCGCAGCGCCGCTGCCGGATGTGTCGCGCACCGCGGTGCCGCGCTGAACGGCTCGCAGCAGATCGCCTACGGTTTCCGCGCTTTGCAGCGTGTCCGCCGGTAGGTCGATGCCGAATGCACGTTCGGTGCGCAGCAGCAGCTCCATGCGGCCCAGGCTGTCGAAGCCGAGATCCCGATCCAGCATGCTGTCTGGCGTGACGGGTGGCAAGTTCGGGTCGCCAGCATGCAACTCGCGCAGAGTTGCCTCGACGATGGCGAAAAGAGCGTCCTCCACGCCGGCCGGTGGCGTCTCTTGGCGCGGTGGGGCCGTCGTCAGGGTGTCTGTCATACCTTCTCCTGCCCGGGAGTCGGGGAAACACGACCGATGGCGACTGCCCTATTCCCTATTGACAGAGCCCGGACCAAGAACGTGCGAAAGGACTCCTAGCCTGCAGTGTCACGTACAGACCCATACCCGTTGAGGATGATGGCCTGCGCGGCGAATCGCTCCCTTGCCCGGTGTCGAGGTTGGTCCCGATCAACGGTTGTATCGAGTCGGCTTGAATACTCCGCTTTACGGACCGATATGTGTCACCACGCTGGGTGTTGATGTGCCAGTCGAGGCATCGCTGTGGCGTCACTGTAGCAGACTGCCCTCTACGCACGAATGCGGAACGCGCGAGAAGAAACATGCGTAGCAGATGCGTCGGGCTACCCGGTTCCATTGAGCCGGCATCCTTCATCTTGAACGGTTTTTCCGTTGAGCCCCCGGCGCTGCATTCAAGTTGGTTGATGCAGGCTCAATAATGTGGCGACGGATGGAACTGACGTCGGCACTCCACGACGCGGTAGCCGATGCCACGCTTACTCAACTGCATTGTTGCCGACCATCTGTAGATGGAGTCTTCCAAGGTCTCACGCGAGAGGACCTTGGTGGTCGGGTGTGAGGCACTTGTCACAGCGGATCCATCAATTTAGTATTGTTGTCCTTCACATCAATACATTGCCATCCCTGCCTTTGTCGCCCCCCTTATTGTCGTACTAGCGTTTCTTGCATGTGCTGCGCCAGCCAACGCTGACAACGCCACAGCGGAGACTGACACAACGGCACCGGCCACAACGGCATCGGCCGACAGCGAGGTGCGTCAACGGCTGACCCAACGTGAAGATCAGCGGCGCACCAGCGACCCTTGGCACACTGATGTCTTTGGCCGAACGCTGACCGTTTCGGGCGAGATTGCCATCGATCACGAGCGTGCGTCCTCGTTTTTCCACGCCGACGATGCGCGCAGTCGTCTGTCGACGTTCAGCTTGGAAACAGAAGCGTTCTACAGCGGCACCGATAGGTGGTCTCTCTTTGTGCAAGGGCGCTTGGGCGCCGACAAAGCGCTACGCGACGGGCGCGCGCGTTTAGGCTGGACTCGGTATGTGGAACGTGGAGAAATGTGGTTGCACGGTCGGAGCGTAGGCGGTAGCGGGCTGAACTTTGAGCTGGGCCGCCTCAACTTCGAAGACGAACGCCGGTGGTGGCTGGACGAAGAGCTCGACGCACTGCGCGTGTCGGGCGGGAGCGATAAATTCGAGTTCTCGCTTGCTGTGGCACGCGAATTGGGCCGCAGCCGAAGCGACCAAGACGGTGTCGATCCGGAGCAGCAAGACGTTATCCGTTGGATCGCAAACGCGGTGTGGGAATGGCGGCCGAACCATTCGGTCAACCTGTTCATGCTGCGCCATCGCGACCGCTCAACGACCGAATCTGTTGGGCAGGTGGTGCGGGCCGCGGTGCATGACGACTCGGACGCCCGGTTGACCTGGGTCGGCGCCAGTTTGGAAGGCGAGACCAACCTGCGGCCCAAAGAAAGTCTCCACCACTGGCTTGACGTCGCACGCGTTTACGGCGACGAGGCCATGGTCGAGTTTGGCACGCAGTCTCCCGACGAGGTCACGAACGTGTTGCGGCGCAAAATTCGCGGCTGGGCGGCCGACGCCGGCCTGCGCTGGCAGTTACCGCTACCGGGTCAACCACGTCTATCGCTTGCGTACGCCATAACCTCCAGCGGTACCACAAGTGACACCGACCGCGCGTATCG
>JAOTTZ010000549.1 GCA_029864165.1 Burkholderiaceae bacterium | reverse complement strand
TTCTCCGGCAATAAACATACAAATTGCCGGAGAAATGTAGTGAAATAAGCGGTTTGCGCCGAATGTTTTCTTTTGCTTCTTTCCCGAAGCGCCGCTCCTTTACCGAGTTGCTGCACAGTTGGGGCCGCTGGTGCTTGTGGGCAAGTCACCACTCATTAGCCTTTTTGGGCGTGTCTGTACTTGCCATGGCTTTGTTCGTGGCCGGGCACGCCGAAATCCGCGAAACTTTCGAGACCAAGGTTTTGGATTGGTTGCAGGCTCGTTACGACGGTAGGGCGCAAGCGGCGGCTGACGAGGGGGGGCGGGCCGCATCACTGGACGCCTCAGATGCGGTAAGCCGGGTTACTGCGGCCCATGCGAGCGAGTTGACGCGTCAGCAGGCGTCCGTGGCGCGTTGGATCTCGCGCCGCTACCGTGTGGCCCCTGAGCCCATCAGCAGGCTGGTCAAAGAGGCATGGTTGGCGGGCGCGCGATCGGGGCTGGATCCGACGCTCATACTTGCCATCATGGCGGTCGAGTCGGGCTTCAATCCCTTCGCACAAAGTTCGATGGGTGCACAAGGCCTGATGCAGGTGATGACGCGGGTTCATAACGATAAGTTCGAGCGCTTTGGCGGCATACTGGCCACATTCGACCCGGTGACGAATCTCACGGTCGGCGTGCAGGTGCTCCAAGAATGCATCAGACGCGCCGGCAACATCAAGGCGGGGCTGCGCTCCTATGTGGGTGCGGCAAACCATGCTGGCGACGGTGGGTACGCGGGCAAAGTTCTCGCGCTGCAAGCTCGTCTGCAGAACGTGGCAGCCGGCGTGACGGTGCCGACGACTGTTCCTGTCTTGGCCATGCCTGAGAAATCTATCGAAGTTCCCACTGAAGAGCCAGCCGAGGTTGGCGACACCAATGGTGAGGATATCGAGCAGCCCGAGCACGTGGCGCTCTTGAGCTGACTGACCGCGCCAAAGATTGCTCGCAGAGCGAAGACGCTACACTTTAGGTGCCGTGCGACTGGCGATAGGGCTCTGAGGTGGTGAACCACCGGGAAGCACGGGCGGCATGAGCCGTTACGCCGTTCGACTGGGCAGCCCTCCGATTGCTGACACGTGCGCGTGTGCACGTGCCAGCACCAAAGAGCTTCATCATGAAGAGGATTGCCACCCATGTTTGACCGTAGTCTCTCTAACATCGAGCGCGTAGATCCGCAAGTCTGGTCTGCCATCCAAAAAGAAAATATCCGCCAGGAAGAGCACATCGAGCTCATCGCTTCGGAGAATTACACTTCGCCAGCGGTGATGGCCGCGCAAGGCAGTCAACTCACGAACAAGTACGCCGAGGGCTACCCCGGTAAGCGCTACTATGGTGGCTGCGAGCACGTCGATGTGGTCGAGCAACTCGCCATCGACCGGCTCAAACGTCTCTTTGGCGCCGAGCATGCCAACGTACAGCCCAATTCGGGTTCGCAGGCCAACCAGGCGGTTTTCTTCGGCCTCTTGCAGCCCGGCGACACCATCATGGGAATGAGCTTGGCAGAGGGCGGCCATCTGACGCACGGCATGGCGTTGAACATGAGCGGCAAGTGGTTCAAGGTGGTGAGTTACGGCTTGGATGCCGCCGAGGCCATCGACTACGACGCGATGGAGCGGCTGGCTCACGAGCGCAAGCCCAAGCTCATCATCGCGGGCGCTTCGGCCTACAGCCTACGCATAGACTTTGAGCGCTTTGCCAAAGTCGCCAAAGACGTTGGTGCCGTTTTCATGGTTGACATGGCGCATTACGCCGGCCTGATCGCAGCGGGCGTGTACCCAAACCCTGTGCCGCACGCCGATGTCGTGACCTCAACCACACACAAAAGTCTGCGCGGGCCGCGCGGTGGCTTCATCTTGATGAAAGACCACGTCGCCAAGGCTATCAACAGCGCCATCTTTCCCGGCATACAGGGTGGCCCGCTGATGCACGTGATCGCAGCCAAGGCGGTGGCGTTTCAAGAGGCGCTCACACCGGAGTTCAAGATCTACCAGCAGCAAGTAGCGAAAAACGCCGTA
>JAOTTZ010000548.1 GCA_029864165.1 Burkholderiaceae bacterium | reverse complement strand
CGTGACGCAAAACTTCAGTTCAGCGCGCCGTTGGAGCAGCTCCACAAGACCTGGGACGAAGTGAGTTGGCGCATCGCCGCGCTGCGCGACAACGCCGCCTGCGCTGACGCTGAGCACGAGTCTGTGGGCTGCGCCGATGATTTGGGCTTGCACGTACACGCAAGCTTCGATCCAACGATAAACATTGCGGCACCTTTTCTCAACCAGACGCGCCCGAAGTTGGCGATATTGCGTGAACAAGGCGTGAATTCTCACGTCGAGATGAGCTACGCGATGGACCAAGCCGGGTTCGACACCTTCGACGTCCATATGAGCGACCTGCAAGCCGGCCGCGCGCGCTTGAACGAGTTTCAGGGCTTCGTTGCCTGTGGGGGCTTCAGTTACGGCGACACCCTCGGTGCCGGTGAGGGCTGGGCGCGGTCAATTCTGTACAACCCGCCATTGCTCGATCAATTCGCCGCGTTCTTCCAGCGCATTGATTCGTTTGCGCTCGGCGTGTGCAATGGTTGTCAGATGATGACTGCGCTTGCCGCCATCATCCCCGGCGCGCAGACCTGGCCCAGGTTTACGCGCAATAAGAGCGAGCAGTTCGAGGCGCGTTTGTCGCTGGTCGAGGTGCTGGACAGTCCGTCGTTGTTCTTTTCTGGAATGACCGGTAGCAGACTGCCCATCGCAGTAGCGCATGGCGAGGGTTATGCCGACTTTTCACAGAACGGGGAGGCGAACGCGGTGCACCATGCACTGCGCTTCGTGGACCACCACGGCGCGGCTACCGAAGCCTATCCATTCAACCCCAACGGTAGCCCCGGCGGCTTGACGGGAGTGACCACCGCCGATGGGCGCTTTACGGTCCTGATGCCACACCCAGAGCGCGTATTTCGCAACGTGCAGATGAGCTGGACAACAGGTCAAGCGAGCGCAGCGAGTCCGTGGATGCGCATGTTTTGGAATGCGCGCAAGTGGGTCGCGTAAAGGCGAAGTGTTGGTCGGCGCTGTCCTATTATTCCTCTCAAGCCTGCCGCGCAGTGGGCCTCTACGACGGCGCAAAGCACCGACGGTTGCATGATGGCGGATAGCTGAGACGGGGCGAGCAAGATTTAAGCTTTGCGGTTCCAGGTGCGAGACCGGTGGCTGATTTTCGATGAGAGGAGCGCGACCATGCAGGTGCTTTGTCGACTTGCTGCGATGGGCATCGCGGGGACATTGGCTGCTGCGCTGCTGCCGGCTGCGGCTGGGCCGGTCGAGCTGGCGACGCGCCACGAGCCCTCGGGCCTGAACAGCGCGTTTACTTTTACCGGCCAAGGCGTCGCTGAGTACGTCGCGGCGACGCGGCGAATAGTCGCACAGGCGCGTACCGACCTCGACACCGCCAACCGTGAATGGGTGATTGAAGCCAACTCAGCGTTTGAACTCACGCCGGCCGCCACCTGCCCCGCGGGTAGGGAAAAGCCGTTTCGGCGCGCGGTTTTGCTCACCCACGGGCTCACCGATTCGCCCTACTCGGTGCGCCACCTGGGCCGCTTTTTCCAGCAGCAGTGTTTCCGCGTGCTCGCGCTGCTATTGCCCGGGCACGGAACGCGTCCTGGCGACCTGACAGAGGTCACTTGGCAGGAGTGGGTGAAGGCCCAAGCCTTTGGCGTGCGAACGCTTGCCCAAGAGGCCGACGAGATCTACCTGCTGGGGTTGTCAACCGGTGGCGCGCTAAGTCTGTATCAAGGCCTGCGTGAGCCGAAGGTGCGGGCTTTGTTTCTCTTCGCCCCCGCGATCCGGATATCCAAGCTCGCTTTCCTGGCGGGCTGGCTGCATGCCCTCGGCGAAATGTTCCCCAGGGCCAAATGGCTGGAACTGATGCCCGATGAAGATGCCACCAAGTACGAGTCCTTCGCTGCCAACGCCGCTTATCAGTTGCACCTGCTCACGCTAGAGCTTGCCAAGGAGCGCAAGCGTCAGAAGAACGCGATGCCACCAGTGTTTGTTGTGGCGAGCGAGGACGATGCTTCGGTCAACACCGCAGCCACGCTGGACTTTTTCCGCGACGCTGC
>JAOTTZ010000063.1 GCA_029864165.1 Burkholderiaceae bacterium | reverse complement strand
TGGCGTACTCGACGGTTGAGACGAAGTCGTAGCCGGAGTTCGGCAAAACGTTGGCATCGAGGTCTTGGTGGGCAGTGATACCGGTGTCGAGCACGGCCACAACTGCGGTGGGGCTGCCCTTGACAAGGGTCCAAGCGGTCTGAAACCCCGGCACGCCACGCAGCCGGTCGGCCAATGCATTAGTATCGCTGCCGCTCACGCTCTTGAGCCACCACTGGTTGCCATCGACAAAGCGCGGGTCGTTGGGCACGTTAGGCACCTGCAAGCGTTGCTCGATCTCATTGGGCACCACCCATTCCACTTCGGGCCGAGCGCGCAAACGTGCCGCCAGGCGCGCCGCCTCACGCTCACCCAGCAGGTGGCCCATGTCCACGCGCTGCGCTGCTCGGCCCACTGCCCGCAGGCGGGCGTTACTCAAGCCGGCCGCGACAAGCACCCGGCGTACTCGCGCCAGTTCAGATTCGCCGCTGCCTCGCGTAGCTGGGGCAGCATCTTGATGCGCGGGCGCGTCTTTGAACTGAACGATCAGGCCGCGCGCCAGGCGTTCGCCAGCGTGCGCCTGCACTGCCACGAATGCCATGCAAACCAGCCCAACAACGGCTTGAACGTTCTTACCCAACGCAATGTGCATTCACAGACTCCAGGTGATCTCCAGGTCTCGCCCGCAGCCTATAGTTGCCGCCCGGGTGCCATCATGCCCGAACCGATTGCCAAGGCATCGTAAAGCAATGAGCGCCCACGTGCCACGCGGACGCAAGTGACGGCAAGTAAAATTGCGTACAGTCAACAAGCAAGAGCGTCTGCACACCCCAGACGTCACAGGAGCGCCCTCAATGGCCGGTCATTCCAAATGGGCCAATATTCAGCATCGCAAAGGCCGGCAGGACGAAAAGCGCGGTAAGGTATGGACGCGCCTCATCCGCGAAATCGCGGTTGCGGCACGCCAGGGCGGCGGCGAAGTCAAAGACAACCCGCGGTTGCGTTTGGCGGTTGAAAAAGCCAGGGCCGCCAACATGCCGGCCGATACCATCAAGAAAAACATCGACAAGGCCACGGGCAATCTGGAGGGTTTGCACTATGAGGAAATCCGTTACGAAGGTTATGGCATCGCCGGCGCAGCCATCATTGTCGACTGCGTGACGGACAACCGTGTTCGCACTGTAGCCGAAGTGCGCCACGCATTCAGCAAGCATGGGGGCAACCTGGGCACCGACGGTTCGGTGGCGTTCCAGTTCAGGCATCGTGGGCAGTTTTTGTTCGCACCCGGAACCAGCGAAGACAAAGTGATGGGGGTGGCGCTCGAAGCCGGTGCTGACGACGTTTTGACCGACGACGAGGGTACCGTCGAGGTACTGTGCACGCCGCATGACTTTGAACCGGTGAAGCATGCCCTCGAAGCAGCCGGCCTCCACCCCGAACTGGCCGAAGTCACGATGCGCGCCGAGAACACCATCGAGCTCGCGGGCGAAGAAGGCGTGAAGATGCAAAGACTGCTCGATGTGTTAGAAGATCTAGATGACGTGCAGGCCGTGTTTCACAACGCGGCGATCGCAGCATGAGGGTATTGGTCATCGGCTCGGGCGGTCGCGAGCACGCGTTGGCGTGGAAGCTGCGTCGCTCACCCAAGGTATCCAAGGTGTTTGTGGCGCCGGGCAACGGCGGCACTGCGCGTGACTCAACGTTGACCAACGTCAACATCACCGATATACATGCGTTGGCCGATTTTGCCCAGACCGAGAAGGCCGCACTTACCGTTGTCGGGCCAGAAGCTGCGCTTTGCGCCGGCGTGGTCGATGAGTTTCGTTCGCGTGGCTTGCGCATCGTCGGCCCCACCAAGGCGGCCGCGCAATTGGAAGGTTCCAAGGCTTTCGCCAAGGATTTTATGCAACGCCACGGGATTCCCACTGCGCGCCACACCACCTTCTACGACGCCGAGCAGGCGCACGCACACGTAGCGCAGCGCGGCGCGCCCATCGTCGTCAAAGCCGACGGTTTGGCCGCCGGCAAAGGCGTGGTGGTGGCGATGGTGGCCGCCGAGGCTCACGCGGCGATCGACGCCATTTTGCTGGGCAAGCAACTCGGCGTGCAGCACAACGCAGGCCGCGCCTGTGTCGTGATCGAAGATTTTTTGCACGGCGAAGAAGCGAGTTTTATCGTGCTTTGCGACGGCAAGAACGTGTTGCCGCTGGCCAGCAGTCAAGACCACAAACGCCTGCTGGATGGCGACACTGGCCCCAACACAGGTGGCATGGGCGCCTACTCGCCGGCACCGGTGGTAACGCCCAACGTTCACGCCAGGGTGATGCACGAGATCATCACCCCGGCCATCACCGGCATGGCCCGCGACGGCATTGCCTACACCGGCTTTCTCTACGCCGGCCTCATGATCGACCCGCAAGGCCAGGTGAAAACACTCGAATTCAACGTGCGCATGGGCGACCCAGAGACGCAACCGATTTTGATGCGCTTGAAAAGTGACTTGTTCGAAATCTTGATGCATACCGCCGACGGCACCCTCGACAAGGTCGATCTGCAATGGGACCGCCGGGTTGCGCTCGGCGTGGTGATGGCTGCCAGCGGCTACCCAATGTCGCCGCGCAAGGGCCACGTGATCAACGGCCTGCCGGCCGACACTGACGACACGATGGTCTTTCATGCCGGCACCGTACTGCGGGATGGGCGCCTTACCACGTCTGGTGGCAGGGTGTTGTGCGTCACCGCGCTGGGCGATTCGGTGAAAACGGCGCAACACACCGTCTACGAGGCCGTGGCGGGAATTCTTTTTAACGGCGCACAGTTTCGGCGCGACATCGGATCTCGCGCTGTCAAGCGCTGAATGAATACACAGCCTGTTCGCGATTATCTGCGGGACCTTCAGCGCCGTATCGTCGAGGCGATGCAAGCGGCCGATGGCACGCCGTTTCTCACCGACCGCTGGGTTCGCGAGCCCGGCGGCAGTCTCGAAGGCGAGGGTCTTACGCAGTTGTTGGAGGAAGGCGGCTTGCTGGAGCGTGGCGGTTGCAGCTTCAGCCACGTCAAGGGCAGCGCGTTGCCGCCATCGGCCACGCAGGACCGACCCGAACTCGCCGGCGCACCTTTCGAAGCGATGGGCGTTTCGCTCGTCTTTCACCCACGCAACCCGTACGTGCCCACGGTGCACATGAACGTGCGCATGCTCGCGGCGTTTCCCCGTGACGAAGAATTTGTCACCTGGTTCGGTGGCGGCATGGACCTGACGCCCTACTACGGCTTCGAGGATGATGCGCGACACTTTCACGTTACCTGCCGCAACGCACTCGCGCCCTTTGGCCACGACAAGTTTCCGCGTTTCAAACGTTGGTGCGACGAGTACTTTTTCCTCAAGCATCGCGACGAGCCGCGCGGCATTGGTGGTGTTTTTTTCGACGACTTCAACGAACTCGGGTTCGACGCCAGCTTTGCAATGACACGTGCGGTCGGCGATGCGTTTACCCAAGCCTACTTGCCCATCGTCCAGCGCCGTCGTGACGTTCCCTACGGCGAACGCGAGCGAGACTTCCAGGCATACCGGCGTGGCCGCTACGTCGAGTTCAATCTCGTGTTTGACCGTGGCACGCTGTTCGGTCTTCAATCGGGTGGACGCACCGAGGCGATTCTGATGTCCATGCCGCCGCTCGTACGGTGGCGCTACAACTGGGCTCCCGAGCCGGACTCGCCGGAAGCGCGGCTGTACAGCGACTTTATGCGACCGCGAGATTGGGCCGACGAGTGAATCGGGTCGGGTTGTTCGGCGGCAGTTTTGACCCGGTGCACAACGCGCATGTGGCGCTTGCGAGCAGCGCGCTCGCAGCCCTTCAGCTTGACGAGTTGCGCTGGATACCCGCCGGGCAAGCATGGCAAAAAGCGCGCACGCTGACTGCCGCCGACGATCGGGTGGCTATGCTGCGGCTGGCCATCAGCCACGAGCCACGCTATCGGTTGGACATGTGTGAGGTGCAACGTGCCGGCCCGAGCTACACCATCGCTACTGTGCTTGAACTCAAGGCGCGCCATCCGTCCGCGCAATGGTTTTTGATCCTGGGCCAGGACCAGTTGCAGCGCCTGCCCACATGGCACCGTTGGCGGTATTTGGTGCGCCTGGTGACTCTGGCAGTTGCCAATCGCGCCGGCGAATCGCCGCGCACACCCGCAGAACTGGCGGTTGCGCGCGCCAACGTGGTTGAGGTGCCGATGCCCCCGCTGCTCCTTTCGTCAAGTCAAATCCGCACCCAAGTCGCAAGCAACCAGTCGATTGCAACACTGGTGCCCGCAGACGTGGCAGACTATGTTGAAACGCACCACTTGTATCGAAACTCATACAGGAATTGAATGGACATTCGAAAACTGCAACGCACCATCGTCGACGCACTCGAAGAAGTGAAAGGCCACAACATCGTGGTCTTCGATACCGAGCAGCTCTCGCCGCTGTTCGAACGCGTGATCATCGCGTCGGGCACCAGCAATCGGCAGACGCAGGCGCTTGCCGCCAGCGTGCGCGACGCAGTCAAATCCATGCGCTTGGGCTCGGCGCGCGTCGAGGGTAAAGAAAACGGCGAGTGGATCATTGTCGACTGTGGCGCCGCCGTCGTGCACCTGATGCAACCGCATATCCGCGCGTACTACGACCTCGAAGGCATCTGGGGCGAAAAGCCCGTCAGGTTGAAACTCGGTGCTGTGCGTGTGGGGTTGGTCAAAGCCTCCGAACCCACCCCCGCGAGTAAGCAGACACCTGTCAAGAAGACGCCGACCAAGCGGGCTACGGGCAAGGCCACGCCAGCGAAAAAGTCAGCCGCCAGTGGCGCGAAGAAACCAGCGGCGAAGAAGGTTGCCAAACCGGTCCGCAAGAAGGTGTGAGCTTGCACCGGGTCTTATTCACGGATAGGTCCTTAGTGATGCCATGCGGCTCGTGATCGTCGTCGTCGGCCAGCGCCAGCCAGCCTGGGCCCGCACTGCGTACGGCGAGTACGCCAAGCGCTTTCCACACGAGCTGCGGATCGATCTCAAGACATGCAAGGCCGAGCCACGCTCCGGCAAAACCACAGCGCAGCTACTGGCCGCAGAAAGGCAGCGCATAGTCGCTGCATTACCCAAAGGCACGCGCCGCGTGGTGCTGGACGAACACGGCGAACGTGCCACCACCTTGCAATTGGCGGCACGCCTGAAGGCATGGCTGCGCGATGGGCGCGACGTGGCGCTGATCGCCGGTGGGCCCGACGGGCTGGACGCCGCCTTGAAGGCTCACGCCGACGAATCGCTGCGCTTGTCCGACCTCACGCTGCCGCACGCCTTCGTGCCTGTGCTGTTGGCCGAAGCGCTGTACCGCGCGTGGTCGGTGACGGTCAACCACCCTTACCACCGCGGCTGAGTCTCTTCGTTTCCCAAGAATGCACGACTTCATCTATCTCGCCTCACAAAGCCCACGCCGCGCGCAGTTGCTGGACCAGATCGGCGTGCGCCACCAGGCGCTGTTGGCGGGCGAAGACGAAAACGTTGAGGCGCTGGAGGCCGAACGAACGGACGATCTGCCCGTGCAATACGTGCAGCGCGTCACGCTTGCCAAGCTGCGCGCTGCCGAGCAACGGCTGGCTCGTCGCAAGTGGCCTGTCGCGCCCATCCTGTGTGCGGACACAACGGTGGCACTCGGCAGGCGCATCCTCGGCAAGCCTGTCGATGCTGCCGCCGCTGCCGACACGCTGACGCTTTTGTCAGGGCGCACGCACCGCGTCATCACAGCTGTGGTTGTCACCGTGGGTCCCCGCCAAGCGCTGACGGTGAGCGTTTCGCATGTGCGCTTCGCCGCGATTGCCAAGGCACAGATAGCACGCTACGTTGCCAGTGGCGAGCCCTTCGGCAAGGCCGGTGCCTACGCCATCCAAAGCGCTGCAGCGGTCTGGATCGAACACATCGAAGGCAGCTACTCCGGTATCATGGGCCTGCCCCTGTACCCCACCGCGCAGCTGCTGCAAGCCGCCCGCGTCCGGTTCTGATCGCATTGCCTTGCGACAGGCGCCCAGCGTATGCAAGACATCCTCATCAACTGGGCACCCCAGGAAACTCGCGTCGCCGTGGTCGAAAACGGTGCCGTACAAGAGTTTTACCTTGAACGCACGCTTGAGCGCGGGGGCGTCGGCAACATTTACACCGGCCGCGTAGTGCGGGTACTGCCCGGCATGCAGTCCGCTTTTGTCGACGTGGGTTTGGAGCGCACTGCTTTCTTGCACGTCGCCGATCTCGCCAACCGCACCGCCAGCAACGAGGCAGGCTTAGCCCCCGTACCCATAGAAAAACAGGTGCACGAAGGCCAAGCGCTGATGGTGCAGGTCATCAAAGACCCCATCGGCAGCAAAGGTGCGCGCCTGTCGATGCAGATCAGCATTGCCGGCAGGTTACTGGTGTTCTTGCCGCAAGACGATCACATCGGCATCAGCCAGAAAATCGATTCACCCGAGTTGCGCGAGCAACTCAGGACGCGCGTGCAGTCGCTGGTCGGCGACGGGGGCGGCGGCTTCATACTGCGGACCAATGCCGAAGACTCCAGCGACGAGGCGCTGGCCGAGGACATCGCCTATTTGCGCAAGACTTGGAGTTCAATTCGCGAGCGCAGCTTCAAAACCCCCGAACGGGAGTTGTTACATCAGGATCTGAATTTGGCCCAGCGCGTTCTGCGCGATCTTGCCAACGACGAAACCAATTCGGTACGAGTCGATTCCAAGATGCAATTCGAGCTGTTGCAGCAGTTCGGCGCCGAGTTCACGCCCACGGCAGTGTTGAAGCTCGAGCACTATCAGGGCGAGCGCCCGATCTTCGACCTCCACAAGATCGACGAGGAGCTCGCCGATGCGTTAGCGCGCAGGGTAGAGCTAAAGTCGGGGGGCTACCTCATCATCGACCAGACCGAGGCATTGACCACCATCGACGTCAACACCGGCAGCTACGTCGGAGCGCGCAGTTTAGACGACACCATCTTCAAAACCAACTTAGAGGCCACGCAGGCCGCTGCGCGTCAATTGCGGTTGCGCAATCTGGGCGGCATCATCGTCATCGACTTCATCGACATGGCGCGCGAAGGGCACCAGGCCGCCGTACTGGCCGAACTGCGCAAGCAAACTGCGCGTGACCGCGCTCGGGTAACGGTCAGCGGCTTCACGCAACTCGGTTTGGTCGAGATGACGCGCAAACGCACCCGCGAATCGCTGGCGCACGTTTTGTGCGAACCTTGCCCCACGTGTGGCGGCAAAGGGGCGATCAAAACCGCGCGCAGCGTGTGCTACGAAATCATGCGCGAGATCTTGCGCGAAGCGCGGCAATTCAGCCCCAAAGAATTCTGTGTCATGGCATCGGCCAACGTGATAGAGACGCTGCTCGACGAAGAAGCCCCGCACCTGGGCGCGCTCAGCGAGTTCATCGGCAAGCCGATTTCGCTGCGGGCCGAACCGATGGGTTCGCCCGAGCAGTACGATATCGTGCTGTTGTAACGACTTCCGATCTGGTCCGAATCCGCGTCGCAAATAGACGCAACAAAGACCTTGGGAATCATGCCGTCAAGTTTGCGCGCTGATGACGCGGCGGCATCTCAGTCCGCACGAAGGCTAACGGTGTGCGGGAACGACCCGCGCAAGGGTCAACAGCGCAGGCACCACCTCACCCAACAGATCACGATCTGCACACAGGCAACGAGCCCAAACTGCGCTGTAACGATTCCGCGTTGCACCCCCTCGAATAGGGGGTCGACAAGCCGCGAATACCGTCGACACTAGCGCTCTACCGTGAGAACTTTTCACGGATTCACGGGCTCATGAACTTCAACGAATGGAGGCTTCCTATGAATAAACGTACCAACTTGCTTGCAGCTGCCCTCGGCGCTTTGGCCAGCATTGCGACCGCCGTGGCGCCCGCCTACGCGGC
>JAOTTZ010000547.1 GCA_029864165.1 Burkholderiaceae bacterium | reverse complement strand
GTTGACCGCTGCGGATGATTGAAACGCACAATCCTGTACCAGCGGCTATTTCGGCGCCTTCAAGGTGAGCGACAGCGTCGCGCAGCCAATACATGTGCCCAAGGGGTTCTTGCGAAGACCCTGACGCACCGAGGTGTTCGTGCTGCGCTGCGGCTGTCCGGTGCGAGAATGGTCAGAACCATGACCGCGCCGCCTGTTGACAGCCTCACCATCACACGCCCGGACGACTGGCACCTGCACTTGCGTGACGGTGCTGCATTGGCCGCGGTTGTTCCCCACAGCGCCCGCCAGTTTGGGCGCGCGATTGTGATGCCCAACCTGAAGCCGCCAGTGACCACCGCGGTGCAGGCGGTGGCCTATCGCGAGCGCATTCGGGCGGCGATTCCAGCGGGGGTACGTTTTGATCCGCTGATGACGCTGTACCTCACAGACACGCTCCCGGCGGATGAAATCGTGCGGGCCAAAAATGAAGGCGTGGTGGCGGCCAAACTCTACCCAGCGGGCAGCACGACCCACAGCGACGCCGGCGTGACAGATCTGCGACACGTCTACCAAACCCTGGAAGCCATGCAACGCCACGGTCTGCTGTTGCTGGTGCACGGCGAGGTGAGCAACCGCGAGACCGATTTGTTCGACCGTGAGAAAGTGTTCATCGACAGTCAATTGGTACCGCTTAGGCGCGATTTTCCGGAGTTGAAGATCGTCTTCGAACATGTCACTACGCGCGAGGCTGTGCAGTACGTGAGCGAGGCAGGTGCGCACACAGCCGCTACGATCACCGCGCACCATCTGCTGTATAACCGCAACGCACTTTTTACTGGGGGCATCAACCCGCACTATTACTGTCTGCCGGTGCTCAAGCGTGAGGAGCACCGCCGCGCGTTGGTGGCCGCAGCGACGTCGGGTAACGCAAAATACTTTCTCGGCACCGACAGCGCACCACACGCGGCGCACCTGAAAGAAAGTGCGACCGGCTGCGCTGGTTGCTATACCGCGTTGTCGGCGCTTGAGCTGTACGCCGAGGCCTTTGATGCCGTGGGGGCGCTCGATCGTCTGGAGGCTTTTGCCAGCATCTATGGTGCTGCGTTCTATGGCCTGCCGCGCAATGACACAACCGTGACACTCAAACGCCAGGCCTGGACGTTGCCCGAGGCGCTGCCGTTTGGCGAGGCGCAACTCAAGCCGTTGCGAGGTGGGGAAACACTGACTTGGAGGCTCTTATGACGGCCACTGAACACATCATGCTGCTGATCGACGCCGACAATGTTTCGGCCGATGTGATCGAGCAAGCGGTAGAGAACGTCATGGCGACGTACGACGCTATTCATGTGCGTCGAGCGTATTGCACGGCCGAGTCGGCGCTGACGCACCTGAAGTTGTTCAAACGGCTTTCGATACGACCGATCGTCAACGTCTCCGTGGGCAAGAACTCGAACGACATTGCGTTGGCCGTGGACGCGATCGATCTGGCGATTGCCGAGCGGCCTCAGGTCGTGGTGATCGTCTCGTCCGACTCCGACTTTGCGCCGCTGGTGATTCGCCTGCGCGAGAAAGGCTGCCGCGTAGAAGGCATCGGCCAACTGGGCAAGACGGGTGACGAGGCGCCGCAGATTTACGATCGGTTTCTCGACTTGCCGCATCGCAAGACGGCGAGGGAACCGGCCAAGCGCAGAAGCAGCAGGGCCAAGCCTCCGCAGGCAAACGAAGCCCCCGCCGTTCAGACCACGGTTCCGGCCGAGGTCGAGCAGATCCTGCTCGCTGTCCCGGCGCTGCGCAGCGGCAACAAGCAACAGTTGAACAGCACGGTGGAGCCTCTGCGTCAAGCTGGGCTGTTGGCCAAAAGGGCCGCGTCCACCAAGTTGTTCAAGAAGTACTCTGAGTGGTTCGAGCTGACGCCGCCGGCGCAACCCAACAAGGTTCAATTTCGCCATATAGCCCCTGAGTGACTTTGACGGACGAGCGCGGGGATAATCCACTTCGTGAAGCAAGCTAGACCGTCGCTGGTGCGAGCGCCGAAAGGCGGCACTGGAGGAAGGTCCGGACTGC
>JAOTTZ010000062.1 GCA_029864165.1 Burkholderiaceae bacterium | reverse complement strand
CGTCATCTACCGCATGGCCGAATTCGCCAGCCGCTATTGGGCTTTCAAGAGCGGAACCGTTGGTGAGCCGACCAACGATCGTCTGATGGCGCTGTCGAGTCGCATATTCACGGCTATCGATCATTTTCCGGCACGGCTCACTGCATGCGGCTTTGCGGTGGTGGGTAACTTCGAACACGCGGTGAACTGCTGGCGGCGTGATGCTGTACTTTGGACCTGTCCGAATGAAGGCATCATCCTCGCTGCCGCGGCCGGTGCAGTGGGCGTACGACTCGGCGGCGCTGCCGCACCGGGTTTGGTACCCGACGCCTCAAAGACCTTTGATCGTGGCGCACCACTTGCAGCGACACAGGCCGAAGGCTCGACAACCGGCGCGCTTCCGGATCTGAGTCACCTGAGCAGCATCGTTGGCTTGGTGTGGCGGGCGGTGGTGATGTGGATGCTGCTGCTGGGGCTGTTGTGGTTGGCCAACCTGATCGGGTAAACAGGGGGTGGTGGCTTTGCCCGCTCAAGTCATGACTTACCTCAGCTCCTCCCACAGTTCGTCATAGAGTCGCATGCGCGACGCGCTGATTTCGCCGCGATGGAGCGCTGCTCGCACACCGCAACCTGGTTCATGACGATGCGAGCAGTTGTAGAACTTGCAGCGGCGTGAATGCTGGCGAAGATCGGGCATGTGGCCGGACAAATCCGACGCTTTGATCTGTCGCAAACCGAACTCCTGGAACCCGGGCGAGTCGATCAGCGCGGTTGTTCGTCTTGTGTCCAGCCAGTACCACCGCGTGGACGTCGTGGTGTGGCGGCCTGAACTCAGGGCCCGTGAGACTTCACCCACCTGTGCATCAGCCCCAGGCGCCATCAGGTTGATCAGTGTGCTCTTGCCGCAGCCGCTCGGCCCGAGCAACATGGTTGTCTTGCCATCGAGCAGCGGGGCCAACTTAGATCGTGCAGTTTCACGGGCGACTTTCATGCTGGTTGTGATCACGTCGATGTTCATTGCCGTGTACGGCACCAGCCGCGCTCGCGCCGCGTCTACTTGAGGCAGGTCGGCCTTGTTAAGCACGATGCGTGAGGCAATGCCGGCATGTTCTGCAGCAATCAGTGCGCGCGCCAGCTGCCCTTCGCTGAAGACCGGGGTTGCCGCCAACAGCACTATCAATTGGTCTAGGTTGGCCGCAAACGACTTGGTTTTGCGCTCGTCTTGCCGGTACAGCAGGTTGCGACGAACGTCCACGCTGTCTATTACGCCTTCGGTGCCGGTGTGGTCAGTGAAAACCCAGTGCACGTGGTCACCTACTATTAGATCGTTCTTCTTGCCACGCATGCGGCAGACTGTGCGCGTACCGGCGGGAGTTTCAACCAAGACTTGCCGACCATAGCAGGCCACGACAAGCCCGGGTTGGGATACCGCGCCCCTCATCGGGCAAAATGCAGCGGCTTACTCCACAAAGTCCACCAGAGCATTGACTTTGGCCGCGCAGATGAAATCATTGACCGAGACACCGCCCACAGAGTGGGTGTTGAATCGCACCACACAGCGGTTGTAGCCGACAACCAACTCTGGGTGGTGATCTTGTGCGTGGCAGATCCAAGCCAGCGCGTTCACGAAGGCCATCGTCTCGTGGAAATTGGTGAATCGGAAGCTCCGTTCAATGGCACCGTTGATCGCCTGCCAACCGGTTACTTGCTGTAGGTGGGCATTGATGGCAGCTTCATTCATTGGCGCGCTGCCTTCAAGCGGCGTACAGTGGCGGCTCGGTAGATTCGTCATGATGGATCAGGTGCGTTGGCTTAGGAAACCACTGTCGCCGCGTCGGGGTTGCTGGTGCGGTTAACCGTTCTGTAGTGCGCTTAGCCGCTCAGACACGGGTGGGTGCGAATAGTAAAACTGTGCATACAAAGGGTCCGGCGTCAACGTGGCTGCATTGTCTTCGTGCAGCTTAAGAAGCGCTTGTGCCAAGTCGGTGCTGCTGGACAGCGCGCAAGCGTACGCATCGGCTTCGAACTCGTGGCGGCGCGACAGTTGTGCCAGCAATGGCGACCCAAAGTACAAAAACACCGGAAGCGCCAGTGCAAACAGCAGCAGGGCCAACGCGTCGTTGGGTGCATCGAGATTGGGTTGTACGCCCAGTCCAGTGAAAAACCACTCGTGGCGCGACAACCAGCCCAGCAAGGCAAAGCCCAGCAGACTGATGACGAACATGGCAACGGCACGCTTGAGAACATGGTGGTGCTTGAAATGCCCCAATTCGTGCGCCAGCACAGCCTCGACTTCACCAGGGTTGAGCTTGGTCAACAGCGTGTCGAAGAACACCACCCGCTTGGCCGCGCCCAAGCCGGTGAAATAAGCGTTGGCATGAGACGAACGCTTGCTGCCATCCATCACGAACAGACCCTTGGCGGAAAGACCACAGCGCGCCATCAGCGCCTGCACACGAACTCTCAGCGACTCATCCGCTAGCGGTTCGAACTTATTGAACAGCGGCGCAATCACAGTCGGGTACAGCACCAGTATCAAGAGGTTGAAACCCATCCATACCCCCCAAGCCCACAGCCACCAGAAGGCCCCCGCTGCATTCATCAGCCACAGGATCAGCGCGGCAATCGGCAAGCCGATCAGCGCGCCGACTATTACATTTTTCAGCAAGTCGAACGCATAAAGCCGCCAAGTCGTGCGGTTGAAGCCAAAATGTGCTTCGATGCGAAATGTGCTGAAGGCATCGAGCGGCAAGTCGAGCAACCCGGCGATCAGCGCGAACGCTGTCAACAGGGCGAGCTGGTAGGCCATGTCACCAAGCATGGGTTGAACAGTGTCGCGCACAGCGACATTGAGCGCTTCCAGCCCGCCGAGCAACGTCCAACCCAAAAGCAGCGCGCTACCCAAGGCCATGCCCACCATGCCAAGGCGCCCTTTGGTGAGCGTGTAGTCGGCTGCCCGTTGGTGAGCGGCTAAGCCCACATGCTGCGCAAAGCGGGCCGGAACGCTAGAGCGGCGCACGCTCACATGACGCAACTGGCGTGTGGCCAGCCAGAACTTGACCAACAGGCTGGCTATCAGCGCCAGCGAAAAGACCAGCGACAGCACGTAAGCCGGTTCATGGAGAATCTGCATAAGTTGTAGTGTAGGTCCGGGCTCGGTTGGCGATTCGGGTGCATCGCTAAATCTGCGGACGAGTCTTTTCCAATTCAGGTACGGGCCTGGGGCGGTCTGAGATTACCGCTTGTTCGCAATGGGCTCACACGTCAGGGAATGAGTGGCTCCACACGGCGCCAAAAATCATCAGTCACCGCCCAAGACTGAACTGTTGTCCTGCGGCGTTAACGCGAAATGTAACTTTCGACGAACCCTTGTCGCGCGCTGTCGCATCCGCGCGGTGCCGCCGCTCGAAGGCGCGCCACAGCTCGAGCAACCCGGCGAACTCACTGCGGTCCCGACTTGTCTGCCGCGTTCTCCAGCCATTCGCGCCAGATGGCCAGCGATACTGCCAGCAGGACCGGTCCCAGGAACAGGCCAATCAGACCAAAAGCGCTGAGCCCGCCCAATACGCCCAAAAAAACCAGCAAAAAAGGGATCCGCGTCGGTCCGCTGATAGCCAGCGGCCGAATCAGGTTGTCCACCCAGCTCACCACCAAGGCGCCCCACAGGAACACGCCGATGGCCGCATTCGTCTCGCCATGCGCCAGCAAGGCCAGCGAAAGGCCGATCCAAACCACCGGGCCGACGAAGGGGATGAGCGAGACCAGCGCAGTGACCGCGCCCCACAGCGCCGGCGCGTCGATCCCCGCAACCCAGTAGCCCAGACCTGCGAGCACGCCTTGCGCCAGCGCCGTCAGCACGATGCCGAACACCACCGCGTGTACGGTGACGCCCACGGCATCGAGGTAGCCACGTGCAGGCCCCCCCAGCCAGTGGGTGGCCACACGCCCGAACTGTGCCAGCGCTGCCTCACCGTGGCGGTATAGAAAGAACAGCGCAAACACCGCCAAACCGAACTTGGCCAGGTTTCGACCGAGCTCTCCGGCCACGGCCCTCCACGTCGCGGGGCTGGTGATGCCGGCCGCCTCGATTTGTGCGCGCAACCATACCGGGTCAGACTGAATTCTTGCGTACTGGACGACGAGCCATTCTCCACCCGGCCAATTTCGCACCGCAGGCGGTAGTGGTGGCAGGCCCCCGTCGGCGATCTCCCGGATTGCAGCCGAGGCGCTGACCACATCACCCGCTACGGTGAACGTCACCCAGGCCAGCGGCGCTAACAATGAAAGCGCGACGGCCATGGTCATCAGTAATGCGGCAAGCGCCTGACGTCCATTCAAGCGCCGCTTGACGCGACGGTAAAACGGCCAGGTGACGTAGGCAAGGATGCCCGCCCACGCAAGTGCAGCCAAGAACGGTGATAGCACCCACAGCGTAAATCCGTAGACGAGCGTCAGGAAGGAAAACGTCGCGATCCGGCTTGCCAGTGGGGAGTCTACTAACGCAGTTGACATGGGCTAATGCTCAGCGCATCTCCTTGTTGGCCGCTTTCAGGGTTGCAGTGCACTCGTCGGTAGGGCGGACGACCACCGACGCCAAGGGTTTAGGCAGCAGGGGCAAGTGTTGCGAGCCGACGCTGAACTATGCAATATGGCGCCACTTTTGTGCGAAGGCAGCGTCACCGGATGCACCCGTTGATGCTCGGGTTGGTGCCAGGCACGCGCAACACTACGCACACTGTGGCACCGGGTATTCTCATTCGTCACTCCAGCGCACCAGCTGCTGTTTCACGTTGTTCATGAAGCGGCGCAAGTCGGTGTTGGCTTTCAGCGTATGCGTAGTCCACTCGGGGATACGTGCGGGGCGCTTGGCCAGTCGGGCGACGATGGCTTGGTCGTCCACGGTCAATTCGAGAACCGTCATGCCGTGCCACTCAAAGCTGTTGCCGCGCTCGGCCAGCGTGCGCAGGTCGCGCAATTGACGCTTCAACGCCACTAGCGCCTCGACGGGCTTGAACGTCGGTACTGCAAGAAACTCTTCGCCCATAACAATACTGTCAGCGCTCCAGTGGTACCGCATAAGGCAGATCTATCCGTCGCAGCTCGGGGCCGCTGGGGCTGGCGAGATGAAGAGAGCCGCTGCTCAAAGCAGCCAACTTGAGTTCGACCAAGGCTACGCCGCCGGCTTGCATCCACGGCGGATGGGGCGCCGCGTTGACCACCTGCCCCGCCGGCTGCGCCGGATCTTCAGAATGGAACACTTCTTGCCCCGCTGCGGCCAGGCCGTCGAGCTCGAAGAGCAAGCTGCGGCGCTTGAGCGTGCCGCGGTAGTGGCTGCGCGCAACAACTTCTTGGCCTGGGTAGCAGCCCTTGCCGAAGTCCACACCACCTAGCAGTTCATAGTTCAGCATCTGCGGCACGAACTGCTCAGTCGTCGCGTGTTGGATGCGAGCCACCCCGC
The DNA here is from genome assembly GCA_029864165.1 of Burkholderiaceae bacterium. GTDB lineage: Bacteria > Pseudomonadota > Gammaproteobacteria > Burkholderiales > Burkholderiaceae_C > CAIKUF01. The sequence goes on along the minus strand of JAOTTZ010000062.1, from coordinate 2,533 downwards.
TGCGCACTTCGAGCCAGTGCCAAAGATCCAGCGATAACATTGGTAGCGGTGGCGCACTTTCGCTGGCGCATAAATAGCGCGATTTACCGGCAGCGTCTGGTAGTCGAATGACGCTACAACCAGCGTGCTCTGCTTTGCCCCAGGCGTGAGACGGCGCTGCGTTGCCAAGCCACGTGTCGGCTGCTGTGCCCACCAGACCGTACAGCTGCACTTCGGGGCTGGCGTCGCTGAGCTGGCATTTGGCGCGCAACACGAACATCTGCAGGCGCTTGAGTGTTGCCGGCAGCATATCGGCGCCGCACGCCAGCATCAGTTCGGTCTCAGACATTTTCCAGACGACAAAGCTCGCCAGTAACCGGCCTTTGGGCGAGCAGTAGCCAGCCAGCCGCGCCTGCGATAAGCCGAGCGAGGTGATGTCGCTCGTGAGTTGGCCATGCAAAAAGCTTGCCGCGTCGGCGCCGCAGGCACGGATTGCGCCACAGTCGGCCAGGGCCGCCGCACCAGCAAGAGCAAGGTCTGGGTTCATGTGCCCATTATCATTGCGCGAGATGTCTCGTCTCTCATCGGATTCACTGCGCAGCGCGGTGACGCCACGCTGGCTGCCGCTGGTACGTAATTTCGCGCTCGGCATGTTGCTGGTGGCCATGGCTTCGGTCGGCATGGCCTATTGGTGGCTTCAGCAGGCACTGCCTTTGGCGGCTGAAAAGGTTGTACTTTCAATCGAGTATGGTACGTCTGTGCGCGATGTTGCGAGAAACTGGGTGAACGCCGGGGTCCAGGTCTCGCCGCTGCTACTCTACGAGTGGTTTCGCTGGTCGGGTCAGGCACACAAAATCCGTGCTGGTAACTACGAGATCGCCCATGGTGTTTCGCCCAGGGAACTGCTGAACATGATGGTTCGCGGTGACGAAACGCTGGCGACGGTGCGGTTGGTCGAAGGCTGGACGTTCGGCCAGGTTCGCGCCGAAATCACCAAAGCCGAGGGCCTTGTTTTGAGCGCTGCCGAGCAAACCGACGCGCAAATCATGACCGATCTTGGTGCACCGGGCATTGCCCCGGAAGGCCGCTTTTTCCCCGATACCTACTCTTACAGCCACGGCACAAGCGACCTCGCCTTATTGCGAAGAGCTTATCGCAGCATGCAGCGTGTGTTGGCGGCGGCTTGGGCCCAGCGCGCATCCGACACGCCTTTGCGCACCCCCGACGAAGCGTTGACGCTGGCCTCCATCGTCGAAAAGGAAACGGGCTTACTGGCAGAGCGCGGCAGGGTGGCCGCCGTGTTCGTCAACCGACTCCGTATTGGCATGCCGTTGCAGACCGACCCGACCGTCATCTACGGACTGGGCGATCGTTTCGACGGTAATTTGCGCAAACGTGATCTGCAAGCCGACACGCCCTACAACACCTATACGCGTAGCGGCCTGCCACCGACTCCGATTTCCATGCCCAGCAAAGCTTCGTTGCTGGCGGCTGTCCAACCCGAGGACACGCGCGCGCTGTACTTTGTAGCGCGCGGTGACGGCAGCAGCGAGTTCAGCGATGACCTGGCTGCGCACAATCGCGCCGTCAACCGATACCAGCGCGGCCGATGAGTACGGCACGCTTCATCACCTTCGAGGGTATCGACGGTGCGGGTAAATCGACACACATCGAGGCGGTGGCCGGGTGGTTGCTTGAACACGGCGCGGAGGTGGTGCGAACACGCGAACCGGGTGGTACGGAACTCGCCGAACGCTTGCGCGAATTGCTGCTGCACGCGCCGATGGACCCGCTTACCGAGGCGCTGCTGGTGTTTGCGGCGCGGCGCGACCATGTTGTTAAGGCCATCACGCCCGCGTTGAAGCGAGGCGCAACGGTGTTGTGCGATCGTTTTACCGACGCGACTTTTGCCTACCAGGGTGCCGGCCGAGGTTTCGACCTGAACGTGCTGACGCAACTGGAACAATGGGTGCAACATGGCCTGCAACCTGATTTGACACTGTGGTTCGACTTGCCGGCCGAGGTGGCCGCACAGCGCCGCGAAAAGGCGCGCGTCGCCGATCGCTTTGAGCGAATGGACACCCAATTCTTCGAGCGAGTCAACGATGGTTATCGCGCCCGTGCTGCGGCGGACCCCGTGCGTTTTTTTCGCATCGATGCCTTGCTGGCACCACACCAGGTTGCGGCACAGGTTGTGTCGGTTTTAGAGGCCCGTGGATGTTGAGCCACAACAAGGCCGCGGCGCTACCCGCATACCAGAGTGTGCTCCCTTGGCTGGTGGCTCCGCTGGCTGAGACGCTGCGCACGCAGCGCGGTCATGCGTTGCTGGCCTACGGCCCAGACGGCGTGGGGCAGTTTGAGTTTGCGACCGCGTTGGCGCGCGCCTGGTTGTGTGAAGCGCCGGCCGTGCGGCGCCCCGAGGGCCTTGCCTGCGGCAACTGCGAAAGCTGTCACCTGGTGGACGGTGACCAGGTTCACCCTGACTTGTGCGTCCTGTTGCCAGAGGCGAAGCATATGACATTCGGTTGGCGCCAAAAAACAGACGCCATTGAAC
>JAOTTZ010000061.1 GCA_029864165.1 Burkholderiaceae bacterium | reverse complement strand
TTCGATTCTCAATCTTGCTGATTTCTATTTCTATGTCTCGAATTTCAGCGGGTGTTGGGCAAGTCGCCTTGCGCTGCGCGCTTGGTATGCCGACGGTGTTCTGAATCGCACTGACCACGCCGTTGTCGATATATACGTAGATCGTGTGACCATCGCGGTAGTAGACCAGTCGATCTTGCGCGTTGGGGCCGTACTGAGCGGCACTTACAGCGTCGGGGTAGCCCATGGCCTGCTCCAATTCTTGGCGCGTCATCGAGACCATCGGCCGGCCCGATTCGATGGCGTCGCGGACGAGCCGACGGCGGTCGAGCTCGTCGATTTGAGTCTTGAAGTCTGGCGCTGAGGTCGAGGGGTCAGTATCCGACCCGGGAACGTAGAGCTTTACACGCTCCTGCGCCTCGTCGGTAGCGCAAGCTGTCTGTTGGTAAGTGATCGTGCCGTCTCCTTGTTGGCACTTGTACTGCGCGAACGCGCAGGTGCTGCCGACGGCTAAGGCGAAGAGAAGGGGCACACGAAGCATGATGCAGTGTGACAGAAGGTTTGGTGTGAAGTCGAAAGAATAGCGTTTTAGCCAACGCGGTGCCATTCATTTTTGAACGGAGTCGTGACTCGATCGTCCTCTGGCACCGTGCATCACGACAAAGCGAGGTGCTGCGCGGCCTGTGGCAATCTGCGGCGCGCGCACATCGAGCGGGCGCATGCTGGTCAGCCGATCACCTCGGGCCACTGTGTGTGAAAGCGTTCGCCCGGCGGTTTGTCCACACGCTCGTAGGTGTGCGCGCCGAAGAAGTCGCGCTGGGCTTGTAGCAGGTTTGCGGGCAGGCGCTCGGCGCGGTAGCTGTCGTAATAACCGAGCGACGCGCTGAACGCGGGCACCGCGATGCCGCTGCTGACCGCCATTGCGACGACTTCGCGCCAGTTCTGTTGTGCCTTGTTCAGCACACCCTTGAAGAACGGGTCGAGCATCAGGTTGGCCAAAGCCGGGTTGCTGCGATAGGCGTCGGTGATGCGGTTTAAAAAACGTGCGCGGATGATGCACCCCCCGCGCCAGATAGCGGCAATCTGCCCAAGGTCGAGCTGCCAGTCCTTTTTTTCGCTCATGGTCATGAGCAGGGCCATGCCCTGCGCGTAGCTGACGATCTTCGATGCGTACAGCGCGTCGTGGACCTTGGCTACCAACTCGGGCTTGGCGACGGTGATATTCGCCTTGGGGCCCTGCAATTCGCGGCTGGCCGCCACCCGTTGCTCTTTCAGCGCGGACAAAACACGCGCTTCAACCGCCGCGTTGATGGTGCTGATGACGACCGCGTTCTCTGCGGCATTGATGAGCGTCCACCGGCCGGTGCCCTTTTGCCCGGCTTTGTCCAAGATGATCTCGACCATGGGTGCGCCGGTCTGAGGATCCTTCTGTTCGAGGGCTATGCCAGTGATCTGGATCAGGTAGCTCTGTAGATCGCCTTCGTTCCAACGCTTGAAGGTGGCGGCCATCTCGTCAGACGTGAAACCCGCTGCCTTGAACAGGTTGTAGGCTTCGCAGATCAGCTGCATGTCGCCGTACTCGATGCCGTTGTGGATCATCTTCACGTAGTGGCCCGCGCCGCCAGGGCCGATGTGGCTCACGCACGGTTCGCCTTCGGCTTTGGCCGCGATGCTCTCGAAAATTGGCTGCATCACCTCCCAGGTGGAAGTCGGCCCGCCGGGCATGATCGACGGGCCCTTGCGAGCGCCTTCTTCGCCCCCCGAAATTCCGGCGCCGATAAAGCGCAAGCCCTTGCTCGTGAGATACGCATCGCGACGCTCGGTGTCGGTGTAGTGGCTGTTGCCACCGTCAATGACTATGTCGCCCCGCTCAAGCAGGGGGATGAGCTGCTCGATGACTGCATCGACCGCAGCGCCGGCCTTGACCATGAGCAATATCTTGCGCGGTGAGGCCAGGCTTTGCACCAACTCGTCCAGCGTTCTCGTCGGCACGAGTCTTTTGCCGTCGTTCGCCGCGATGAACTCGTCGGTCGTGGAGTATGTTCGGTTGTAAACGCTGACCTGAAAATCGTGGCTCTCCACATTCAAGGCAAGATTGCGGCCCATCACGGCCAACCCGAGCACGCCCAGGTCGCTTTGTTGTTTCATGGTTGCGGTGGCTTGCTTAGCGGTTGGCGTCATGAGTCTTCTCCGAGCATGTATTCATCGACCGGGTAGGGCGGTTCAGGCTCTTCGATGCCGAGTTCGCGTTCTAGTTGAATGTGGTGCTTGTTGGCCAGGCCGCGAAACTCGGCAAACGGCCCAGTCAGCAGATAGATGGGCTGGCGCGTGTCCGGGTGGTAGTCGATCACCGGGCCTTTGCTTTTTGGCAGTGTGCGCTCCAGTTCGGTCATGGCAGCAGTCAGCAATTCGGCGACGATCTGCTCGCATGTCTTGCCGGGTTGCATTTCGCACAGCGCGGCGAGCCGTGCCGCGACCGGAACCGGCAAGCGCAATGAATACTGCGTTGTCGCCACGCGCTGTTTGTCCGTTACATGTGGTTTGGTGGCAGGGTGTTCAGCTGTCTTCACGGTAGGCTCCTCAACTGCGTAACGCGATACTGGGGACAATGGGCGTCATCGTATGTGAAAACTGCGGACGGTATTCGGCGGTACGTGGGCCATTTGGCAAGTAAGCGTGTGTTTCGGGCCCTGCGGCACAGCTTGAGGGCGAATCGGCATGGCAGCGATGATGCACTCGGGGCAGTAAAAAATGCTGAGCAAACGCAACAAAACGGCTTGCCAGGCGGTATAAACGTAGGCTCGCTCTCGTGCGCAGCCGAGTAGGTTCAAATTGTCGTTGCCGCATCTGGCCGACCAATGTGCGCAGAGTATCGGTTGATATGTTCACCATTCCTCATCCCCATAGGAGTTCTGCATGAAAAACGCGGCGCTAGTTTTGCAGTCCAAACCCGATCTGACGGTTTACTCCATCGCGCCTTCCCAGTCCGTGTTCGAAGCCATCAAGTTGATGGCTGAAAAGAACATCGGTGCGCTGCTGGTGATGAAGGGGGCGGAGATTGTCGGCATCATCGCCGAGCGTGACTACGCCAGAAAGATCATACTCACCGGCCGTTCATCGAAGGAAACACCGGTGTCGGACGTCATGAACTCACCCGTGCAGTACGTGCGCCCGAGTCATACCACCGACCAATGTATGGCGCTGATGACTCGAAGCCGCCTGCGTCACCTGCCTGTTATAGACGACGGCAAGTTGCTCGGGCTGCTCTCAATCGGCGACTTGGTCAAGAATATCATCTCCGAGCAGCAGTTCATTATCGAGCAGCTCGAACACTACATTGCGGGTGACCGCTGAAGGCCGAGAGGGCTGATCAGACCGGGGCAAAGCTTATGCCTCTACATGTGCTTGTTGCGGCGCGCAAGGAGCGACGTTCATCGATCGCCGCGAGCGGACTCGCATGAGCCTCCAAACATGGGAACTGTTGTCTTACATCGTCACCGTCGTGGGCTTGCCGCTGGCTATTGGCGTGTTTCTCTATGAGCAACGCAAAGAACGAGAGAACGAGGAAGAAGCCATCTGGCATCAACTTTCCGACGCCTACATAGACTTTCTGCAGGTAGTGCTGGCCAATCCAGACTTGAAACTTCGCAGCCATGCGCCGACGCCCGACTTGACCGACGAGCAGCGAGAGCGCATGTGGGTCATATTCGACATGCTCATCTCGCTGTTCGAACGTGCCTATCTGCTGGCCTACGAGCCGGACATGGGCGCACAGCAACGCCGCCGCTGGCATTCGTGGGAGGATTACATGCGCGAGTGGTGCCAGCGCGATGACTTCCGCGAACATCTGCCCGAGCTGTTGCGTGGCGAAGACCCAAATTTCAGCACCTATATCCGGTGTCTGGCCGAAGAAGAGGTGGGGCGTGGATAAGTCGATGCGAAGTGGCGATAGCATAAGCGCCCCGCAAGTTGCTGGCAAGGCGCCGGGTGGCCATGACGTACGCCTTGCCGGATGACCGGCGTGGGTTTGGTTGGGGTTGGGTATGGCCTGGTGGCTGCAGAGCGGCGTCGTTTGAATGCTCGAAGATGAACCGCACTTTTTTCGGTCTCCACTATCGCTTGTGTCACTTGGGCATCGACGCCCAGCAGGCGTTGGTGACGCTTGTTCGCCGCAAGGTTGTGCAAGCTGGTCACCGCTGGTTGCGCCGGCTATGGCCACGATACTGATCGTCCAAGGCCGGCCCGGGGTTGAGAAGCTCGCGGGCGCGCTCCATGCCGCGCGGTCACTATGAGTTAGCCTCTGCGCAGAACAAACTTGAGACCTATCCTGTCGTCATGCTGACCAAAGAGTTGCCACCATGAACGCCGTAGTGATTGCCATGCCCGGCAACGAGCGGCTTGCCGACACCTTGGCCGCGCAGCTTGCGATGGATCGTATTGCAGCTACGGTGCGGCGCTTCCCCGATGGGGAGTCGCATGTTCGCGTAGAGGGTTTGATTCACGGGCGCCATGCGCTCATCGCCTGCACGCTGGACCGGCCGGACGACAAGCTGGTGCAGCTCATGTTGCTGGCCTGTGCCGTGCGCGAAGCCGGGGCCAGATCGGTGGGCTTGGTGGCGCCGTACCTGGCCTATATGCGCCAAGACGCGCGGTTTGCGCCGGGAGAGACCATCAGCGCCCAGCATATCTCGGCGTGGATTTCTCGCCATGTCGATTGGTTGGTCACGGTCGATCCGCATTTGCACCGCATCGCCGATCTGTCGCACGTCTACAGCATCGCCACGCATGTCGTGCGCGCGGCAGAGAGCGTGGCTGGCTGGGTGCAGTCGCAAGTTCGCCAGCCGCTCTTGGTAGGCCCAGACGAGGAAAGCGCGCAGTGGGTGAGCGACGTTGCTCGGCACGTGAACGCGCCGTTTGTCGTGCTGGCCAAGACCCGGCGCAGCGATCATGTCGTCGAAGTCTCGGTGCCCGATGTCGAGCGCTGGCGTTCGCACACGCCGGTGTTGATCGATGACATCGTTTCGACCGCGGGCACGATGATGGAAACCATGGGGCATTTGCGCCGAGCCGGCCTGGCCGCGCCTGTCTGCGTTGCCGTGCACGCGGTCTTTGCGCACTCGGCGTTCGATCAATTGCTCGCAGCCGGCGCGGCCGATGTCGTCAGCTGTGACACTATCCAGCACCCGTCCAACCGCATCGCCCTGGCGCCGGCCATCGCCGCTGGCGTGCGCAAGTTGCTGCCAGTCAATGGATGACTACGGTCAATGACACTGGCCACCGCGCTTGCCGGCCGCACGGTGATACACGGATTGAGCGCGTGCATGCTCACAGGCTGGCGGCTGCCGTCGCCGATCGCTGCTTGGGCGATGAGCCTGCGCGCGGCGTCGGTGCTCGTCAATCTTTTGCGACCTTAAAGTCGGGCTAGCGTTGCCGCTACGATCGCGTGCGTGTACGCGCCAGCAACCTCGTTCATGAAGCGCGGAAAGTCGATATGAGCGCTGTCGTCGGCGCGGTCGGAGATCACGCGCAGCAGCGCAAACGGCAGGCCGATGTCGGCACAAACTTGGGCCACCGCGGCGCCCTCCATCTCCACGGCCAACGCATCGGGCAACGCGTACTGCAGTGCCGCACTGTCGTCCGAGGTGGCGATAAAGCGGTCGCCGCTGATCACCATGCCCTCGTGTAAGCGCGGTTGCGTGATGCCAAACTCGGCGAGGTGCGCGGCGCTGAGTTCGCTCGGCGGGTGGTCCAAGCACTGCGTGGTCGCCGCCGCTACGGTGTCGCTCAACGCGGTGTCGGCCGGGAAGCGCGACCGCCCCGTGAATGGCACCTCGTAACGCGGGAACAAGGGCGAGGCGTCCATGTCGTGCTGTAGCAGCTCGCGCGCCAACACCACGTCGCCCACGCACACGCCAGCACCCAGCCCACCGGCAACACCGGTGAAGAGCAGGGCGTACGGCTTGAACTCACTGGCCAACAGTGCCACGGTGGTTGCCGCGGACACCTTGCCGACACCCGACAGCACGAGCACAACGGGGTGTCCATACATCTGGCCACTATGGAACTCGCGCCCTGCGCGCGAAACACGCCGCGCGTCTTGCAGTTGCGGCAACAAGGCGCGCAACTCTTCGTGCATGGCGCTGACAATGGCTAACGTAGATGTTTGCATCGTTTGCGGGTTAACACTTCACTTTTTCACGCAGGCTGCGGGCCTGCCTGGCCATCTTCGACCACGAACTGCGCTGCGGTGTGAATGCCGCTTGGCCGGGTCGATGGGGTTGTCGACCACACGCAGCGTTGCGCGCAGCGAGTCGGGCGTCAACAAGCTGCGTCGACTGGTCATGGGCGGAGGTGCAGAATTCATCGATTGGTAACGCATGGTATACGTGCGGTAGGCACCAGCGCTGCGGCGGCCATAGGCGGGGTGTGGCAAACGCGAAGCCAAGATCAAGCCGCGTGCTGGTAAGCTTACTGGTTATGCTGCGTCGGGCCCATGGCCACCTGCGACCGTCGAGCACCGGGTCACATCGCCGCTGCCGCTGACCCAATCGCCATCCCTCCAACCAAGAGCCAATACGAAATTAACGATGCGACTTGCGATTCTTGCCGTCTTGTTCAGCAGTTGCTTGAATGCTGCGGCGGCCAATCTGAGTGCGATATACAAACTCGCGCTCGACCACGACGCGCAATTCGCTGCGGCGCGGGAAGCCTTTCGCGCGGGGGTGGAGAAAAGACCGCAGGGTAAGGCGCTATACCGGCCGTCGGTCACTGGAACCGCCAATGTCCGAGCTACCAGAGACAGCATCCGTTTGCTCCGCAACCAGCGTATCTCCGACTCCAACACCGCTGCTCTTTCAGTGGTGCAACCGATATGGCGCATGCAAAATGCGCAGTCGGCTCAACAAGGCGAGGTGCAGGCGCAGATTGCGGAGCAACAGTTCCGACAGGCTGAACAAGAGCTGCTGCTGCGGGTCGCACGTGCCTATTTCGATGTCCTGCAGGCCCAGGACGTGTTGGTTACCCTGGGCGCGCAAAAGCAGGCTTTTTCTCAGCAACTGGCGCAAACACGCCGGAGCTTTGAGGTCGGAACGGTACCGATCACAGACGTGCATGAGGCCCAAGCCCGATTCGACCTGACCGTGGCACAGGAGATTGCGGCGTCCAACGACCTCGAGGTCAAGCGCGGAACCCTGGAGAAAATTATTTCCCGTGAACCGCCGTCGCTTGCCAGGCTCGATGAACGTGTCACGATCAGCGCCGGCACGGTGGAGGACATGACCAAGCTGGTGGAGCTCGCTCCGGTAGATGGCCTTGCCGTCATCCTCGCTCGGCTCAATCAGCAACTGGCGCGACACGAAGCGGCCAAGCAACGTTTTGGGCGTATGCCCACCATCGACCTCAGCGCTACGGCCAGCACTGACCGGGACGTTTCCTCCTCAGTAGGTGTGACGCAAAGGGAGCGGCGCCAAGAGGTGATTGGCCTCGAACTGTCGTGGCCCCTCTACCAGGGTGGTGCCATCAGCTCGCGCGAGCGCGAGGCGGCAGCCAATCTCAGCAAAGCAGGCTTCGAACTCGATGCTGCGCGCAAGCAAGCCTCTTTTGAAGCGCGAGAGGCCTATCTTGCTGCCATGTCGGGCGCAGCGCTGCAGACCGCGCTCAAACAAGCGCTGCTGTCCAGCCAAAGTCAAGTCAATTCAACCCGCCGCGGGTTCGAGGTCGGCGTGCGTACGAGGGTGGATGTTCTCAACGCAGAACAACAGCTTTACACCACCAAGCGTGACCTAGCCGCTGCTCGGTATCAAACGCTGATCGCCGGCTTGCAAGTCAAAGCGGTGGCCAGTGTGTTGTCTGAACAAGACTTTTGGGTGCTCGACAAACTGTTGCGAGATTAGGGCCTGTTGACGACACCAAGTTGGCACGGGACTTGCGTAGTGTTAGTGGGCCCTAACGCTGTGCTCCAGTATCTGCGTGATATGTTTGAGGTGTAGGCTGTCCAC
>JAOTTZ010000546.1 GCA_029864165.1 Burkholderiaceae bacterium | reverse complement strand
GTTGCAAATCCTCGCAATAGCTTTGGCTATTGCTGTGGTTTGCGCCTAGCTACAGGCCCAAACGCATCGGTTTTATAAGTACCGCATAGCGTGCAACACTACACTAGTGGTACGGCATTGCCTCGAGCTCGTCACATGTCCTGATCTGCGGCATAGTCGGCGCGGTTATTGCCAAGGTAGGTGCCACGGCCCTGATTGCCACGGGCATCTTCAAGACCGTACTGTTCATTTTGCTCTCACCCCTGCTCGGATTCTTGTTTGGCTCGCTGATGATGGTGTGGGTGCCGTGGCTATTTCGACGTGCGTCGCCCCTGCGTGTGGACAACTGGTTTCGTCGCGCACAGCTAGTTTCTGCTGGGCTGTACAGCCTGGGACATGGCGGCAACGATGCACAGTAAACCATAGGCATCATCTGGATGCTGCTGATCTCCACCGGCCATGCTTCAGCTTCAGCGTCGGCAAACATGCCGCCAGGCTGGGTGATATGGAGTTGCTATTTAGCCATTGGGTTGGGTACGCTGTTTGGCGGTTGGCGCATTGTTAAAACCATGGGCCCAAAGATCACGAAGTTAAAGCCCGTTGGCGGTTTTTGCGCCGAGACCGGCGGCGCGATGACGCTTTTTCTGGCCACTGCGCTCGGCATACCGGTGTCCACCACGCACACCATCACGGGCGCCATCGTCGGTGTGGGTTCCGTGCGCCGCGCTTCGGCAGTGCGCTGGGGCACTGCCAGCGGTATCGTTTGGGCGTGGATATTCACCATACCGGTCCCGGCTTTGGTCGCCGGGATCTTTTACTGGGGCAGCCTGCTCATCTTTTAGTAAGGTCACCCACCATCATTGGATGCATCGGCATACAGCGCGCACCTAGAATCAACGCGGGAGTCACTATGCGCATCTTCGTCTGGCTGCTTCGGGCCGCCATTTTTCTTATTTTGTTTGCCTTTGCGCTGAACAACCAGCACGAGGCCAGCGTCAGGTGGTTTTTCGCCAGTGAATGGCGCTCACCAACCGTGTTCGTCTTGCTGGCTGCGTTCCTGCTCGGTGGTCTGTTCGGTGTGTTGGCGATGTTCCCAACTTTGTGGCGCTACCGCCGATTGGCCCGCAAGGAACATCGCCCCGGCTTTTCACAATCTTTGGACACGGGAGCGCATCCCCCCTCTGCCGCCTCGCCACCCAAGCTGCCGCCCCCCGATGGACTTTGATTTTCAATGGTTGCTGTTCGCCCTGCCGCTGACCTTTGCGCTCGGTTGGTTCGCTTCGCGCACCGATCTGAGGCATTGGCGACGTGAACAGCGTGATACACGGCAGGCTTACATCAAGGGCCTGAACTTGCTGCTCAACGAGCAACACGACAAAGCCATCGACGCCTTCATTGAGGCGGTGCAGCAAGATCCCGCCACCGTCGACCTGCATTTTGCGCTCGGCAACCTGTTTCGCCGGCGCGGCGAGCATGAACGCGCCGTGCGGGTCCATGAACACCTGCTCCAGCGCACCGACCTACCTGCCATGGAACGCGTGCGCGCGCAAAACGCGCTCGCCCAGGACTTCATGAAGGCGGGCCTTTTTGACCGCGCCGAGCAGGCATTCCGCGCGCTTGACGGCACCGTCTTCGATACCGAGGCCCAGCTTGCACTGCTGACGCTGTTCGAACGTTCACGCGACTGGCGGGACGCTATCGATGTGGCGCACAAGCTAGAGCGTCGTGGTGCCGGTTCGTTTGCTTCACGGGTTGCTCATTACTGGTGCGAGATTGCCGAAGAGGCCGATGCCCAACTGAAAGTGGAAGTCGCCAACGAAGCGTTGCAAAAAGCGCGTCAGTCCGCCCCGCGGGCCGCTCGGCCGCTGACTCTCTCGGGGCGTCGGTTAGCGCATCACGGAGAACACAAGCAGGCTTTCCAAGTATTTAGCGAGTTGCTGGCCGCCAACCCGGGACGTTTTACACTGATTGCGCACGAGTATGCCGTCAGCGCCATGGCTTGTGGCGAGCAGACGGCAGCCCTAGACCAGCTCCAGCGGTTGCACCAACGCTCCCCCTCGATCAACCTGTTGAGCG
>JAOTTZ010000545.1 GCA_029864165.1 Burkholderiaceae bacterium | reverse complement strand
GGACGCGCTGGCAAGTCTCCCACTCTGCCATGCCCGAGTCGACAAAGACCGCACCATAGGGAGTCGCAGCGCCGGTACTGGCCTGCGCCAGCGCGATGGCCTCGGCGCTGCTGGCCGCCACGTCGGCCTGCCAGCCCAGCGATCGGGCCATGTTGGCCAGTACCTCGCGTGCTTTTGCATTGTCGTCAACGATGAGGGCCCGCAAGACAGGCGTTTCTTCGCGGGGCACGGATACTGGCTCATTGGCCAGTGCCTCGGGCACAGCCAACTCAATGCAAAAGTAAAAGTTGCTGCCGACGCCGATCGTGCTTTCAAGCATCAGCTTGCCGCCCATCATGGCGACCAACCGCTGGCAAATGGCGAGCCCCAGACCCGTACCACCGTAGCGGCGGGTGGTGGAGGCCTCGGCCTGCGAGAAGCCCTCGAAAATGAGTCTGTGGTGTTCGGGTGCGATGCCGATGCCGCTATCACGCACGGAAAACTCCAATAGCACCGCGTTCTCACGTTGCTCTGTAACCCGCACCCGCAGCACCGCTTCGCCTTGTTCGGTGAACTTGATTGCGTTGACGCCGAGATTGATCAGGACCTGAAGCAGCCTAAGGTTGTCGCCAATCAGGTAGTGAGGTACGGCAGGGTCTATGTCGAACAACACATCGAGCTTTTTGTCACCGACGTTGGCCGACAAGATGACCGACAGGTCGCGCAGCAGACGTTCGGTACGGAAAGGCTGAAGATCGAGCACCATCTTGCCCGCCTCGATCTTGGAGAAGTCGAGAATGTCATTGAGTAAACCCAGCAACAAACGCGCGGCGCCGTCGGTTTCGGCGACGTAGTCGCGCTGCTGCCGCGTGAGCGTCGTTTGCTGCAGTGCCTTGAGCATGCCCAGAACGGCGTTCATGGGCGTTCGAATGTCGTGGCTGATGTTGGCGACGAACTGGGTCTTGGCAAGGCTGGCCTGCTCCGCCTTTTGTGTCGCGCCCGTGAGCAAGGCTTCGTTGCGCTTGCGGTCGGAAATATCCGAGACCAGCACAAAGAATCCTGCGACCACACCATCGGACATGTCGGGCACGTACTGCACGAGGGTATGGCGCACGCTTGCGTCGGCGCACAGTTCCTCACGCTCGAACTCTTGCGCCTCGCCAGACAGGGTACGCAGCACGTAAGGCTCGGCCTGACTGAAGATTTCAGCGCCCAGCAGCTCGCGCATGCTGAGTCCGATCACGGTCGCGCGCAGTCTGCCAAACCAATCGACCGAGGCCTGGTTGGCGAAGGCGCAGCGCTGCGCCCGTGTCCAGTAAGCCACCCTCGCAGGCACACCGTCGGTAATGGTGCGTAGAAAGCGCTCGCTTTCGACAACTTTCTGCTGCGCTAGCTTGTGCTCATGAATGTCTTGCAGCGAACCGGCCATTTGAGTGGCAGCGCCAAATACGTTAAAGAACACCTTGGCGCGCCCGCGGTACCAGCGATAGTGACCCGACTTGGTGCAGACCAGGTACTCGATGTCAAAATGCTTCTTCGCCGATAGCGCGTCGCGCATCGCTTGGACCGTCATCTCTCGGTGACTGGGGTGCAACAAGGATTTGAAAGTTTCAAAGCCCGCCTTTACTTCGCCGGGTTCGTAGCCAAGCAGTGTGTAGAACTTGGGGGACCACCATTCCTCACCGGACTTAACGTCAATCAAATGCCAAAGCCCATCGTTGCTGCCCTCGGTTGCCAGCCCGAGGCGATTGGCCATCAGTTCGAGTTTTTCCTTGGCCAACTTGCTTTCGGTGATGTCGGTGGCGATCTCCATGAAGCCGATGACGGTGCCGTCGGCATCGCGTGTGGGCTGAATTTCGGTATCGATCCAGTACTCCCTACCGTCCTTGGCTCGGTTGAGCAAAGTTACCCGACAACTTTCGCCGGCCGCAGTCGCTGTGCGCACAATTTCCAACACACGTGGGTCTGCTTTGTCGCTACGCAGCAACTCGGTCGGCGTGCGCCCCACGGCTTCGTCCGAGTGGTAGCCGCTCATGCGGGTGAAACCCTCGTTGACCCAGGTAATGCTGAAATTTCT
>JAOTTZ010000544.1 GCA_029864165.1 Burkholderiaceae bacterium | reverse complement strand
ATTGCTGATCACCGTGTGGCTGGCTTTGAGTGATTTGTGGTTGACGCCGTAAGCGATGGTCGCGTCGACGTCTTTGCCGCCAGGCGCCGAGATGATCACCTTCTTGGCGCCGCCTTTGAGGTGCGCCGATGCCTTTTCTTTGGTGGTGAAAAAGCCGGTGCATTCCAGTACCACGTCTACGCCCAGCGTTCCCCACGGCAACTCGGACGGGTTGCGATTGGCAAGCACGCGGATTTTGTCGCCGTTGACCACCAAGTTTTCGCCGTCGACGTGCACTTCGCCTGGAAATGGGCCGTGCGCAGTGTCGTACTGCGTGAGGTGCGCATTGGTCTTCGGGTCGCCCAGGTCGTTGATCGCAACAATCTGGATGTCGTGCTTCTTGTCGCCGTGATAGTGGGCACGCAGCACGTTGCGGCCAATGCGGCCATAGCCATTGATTGCGACTTTGATGGTCATGGTGGTTCCTCAGGGTTGGTTATGTGGAAAGGACTTTGCGAACTGTAGCAGCCACATTGTCCGCGGTGAATCCGAAATACTTGAACAGTGCCGGCGCCGGCGCCGATTCGCCAAAGCGGTCTATGCCCACCACTGCGGCGCAGCCGTATTTCCACCAGCCGTCGGTGACGCCGGACTCCACGGCGACCCTGGGCACGCCCGCGGGCAAGACGGTGTTCTTATAAGCCTCGTTTTGGCGGTCGAATACGGTGGTCGAAGGCATGCTGACCACGCGCACGGCGATCGCATCTGCAGCAAGCAATTGCTGCGCCTGCAACGCCAGATGCACCTCTGAACCGGTGGCGATGATCACGGCCTGCGCCTTTTTCTTCAACCCTGCTGCGCCGGGTTCGGCCAGTACATAAGCGCCTTTGCGAATGTCTTCGAGCCCACGCTTGGCCGCGTACGGCAGTGATTGCCGGCTCAGCAGCAACGCGCTCGGGCGGGTTTCGCTTTCGATGGCTGCAACCCAGGCAACGGCAGTTTCAGCCGCGTCCGCTGGCCGCCAGACGTCCAGGCCTGGGATCAAGCGCAGCGACGCAGCGTGCTCAACGCTTTGATGCGTCGGGCCGTCTTCGCCCAGGCCTATGCTGTCGTGGCTGAAGACGTGGATCACGCGCAGCCCCATCAGCGCGGCCATGCGTATGGCGTTGCGGCTGTAGTCGCTGAAAGTCAAAAAGGTACCGCCGTAAGGGATCAAGCCACGGTGTAGCGCGACGCCGTTCATGACGGCAGCCATGCCGAACTCACGCACACCGTAGTTAATGTGGCGACCGCCGTTGCTCGCGCCGTCGGCGCCAAAGCGCAGGGCGGGCGTGCTGCTGGTGTTGGTGAGGTTTGATCCGGTAAGGTCCGCGCTGCCGCCCAGCAATTCGGGCAAGGTCTTGGTGAAAGCCTCCAGCGCCGACTGACTGGCCTTGCGGGTGGCCATCGCCTCGTCTTTGGTGTGAGCGGCCAGGGCTGTGTCGGCCGAGATTTGAGCCCACGCCTTGGGCAGTTGCCCGCTCATGCGGCGTGCAAACTCGGCAGCCGATCCGGGGTGGGCTGCTTTGTAAGCGGCGTAGGTTTTGTTCCACGCGTCCTCCAACACAGCGCCTTTGGCCTTGCCGTCCCAAAGCGCGTAGGCCGTTTCCGGAATCACGAACGCTTCGTGGGTCCAACCGAGCGCCTCGCGCACGAGTTTGACTTCCTCGGCGCCCAGCGGCTCGCCGTGTGCCTTGGCAGTGCCACCACGGTTAGGCGCACCCTTGCCGATGGTGGTCTTGCAGCAGATGAGCGTAGGCTTGTCGGAGCGCTGCGCCTTGCCGATTGCAGCGTCAACAGCGTCTACATCGTGTCCGTCTACGCCAGCAATTACATTCCAGCGATAGGCTTCGAAACGTCTGGGCGTGTCATCAGTGAACCAAGGTTCGACCTTGCCGTCGATCGAGATGCCGTTGTCGTCGTACAGCGCGACCAGCTTGTTCAAACGCCATGCGCCTGCCAACGCACAGGCCTCGTGACTGACACCTTCCATCATGCAGCCGTCGCCCAGGAACGCGTAGGTGCGATGATCGATCAGCGTCAGTCCGTCG
>JAOTTZ010000060.1 GCA_029864165.1 Burkholderiaceae bacterium | reverse complement strand
TTGGTGTTGCACCGCTTCGATCAACAGCCGCGTCAAAACGGGGGTGCTCATTTTCTTCACGGCCGACGTGTGCGCTTCGGCAATGGTTTTCCACAGCGGGCCCAGGCCTTGACGCTTCAACGCCGAAATCTGCAACACCGGCGCAAAGTTGAGGAAGGCGAGTCGTAGCGCCATCGATCGCCGCAGCGTTTCGCGCTGATACGCGTCGGTGGCATCCCATTTGTTAACCGCCAGCACCACCGCACGGCCGCTTTCCAAGATATAGCCCGCTATGTGCGCGTCCTGATCGGCAATGCCCTGGGTGGCGTCGAGCAGTAGCAGCACGACATCGGAGTGGGCAATCGCCTGCAAGGTCTTGACGACAGAGAATTTTTCGACCGCCTCGAATACGCGGCCCTTGCGGCGCAGGCCGGCCGTGTCTACCAGTTCGAACTTCTGCTTTTGCCGCTCGAAAGGCACCATGATGGCGTCACGTGTGGTGCCTGGCTGATCGAAGGTGATCAAGCGTTCTTCGCCCAGCCAGGTGTTGATGAGCGTCGACTTGCCGACGTTGGGCCGGCCGGCCACCGCCAGCCGTATGGGTGCGCCTTCGGGCGTTGCCCGGACTTCCGTGGCGTGCGCAGTACCCTCCAACACCGCTTCGAGCAGGTGGCGTGTCCCCTGCCCATGCGCCGCAGACACTGGGTGGGGTGGGCCAATGCCGAGTTCGTGGAACTCGGCCAACAGCGGTGACTCGACGGTGCCCTCGGCCTTGTTGGCCGCCAAGTACACGCGCTTGCCGACGCAGCGCAGGTAGCGCGCGATATCGTGGTCTTGTGCCGAAACGCCGGCGCGCATGTCAACCACGAAGATCACTGCGTCCGCCTCGGCGACAGCCTGGCGCGTCTGCTTGGCCATCTCCTTGACTATGCCGGTGGTGCTGTCGGGCTCGAAGCCACCCGTATCGATGACGATGAACTCGCGCTCGCCCAGACGGCCTTCGCCGTAGTGGCGGTCGCGCGTGAGCCCGGAAAAGTCGGCCACGATGGCATCGCGGCTCTTGGTCAAGCGGTTGAACAACGTGGACTTGCCAACGTTGGGCCGCCCAACGACGGCCAACACGGGCTTCAAGGCGGTATCACTTGGGGCGGTAGGCAAACACGCCACCCTTCTGGGTGACCACCAACAAAGTGCTGCCAGACAACACGGGTGTGCTGACCACGGGGCTGCCGTCGGTTTCGATGCGCAGCACTGGCAGGCCAGTGTCGCGTGAAAGCCAGTGCACATAGCCTTCTAGGTCGCCAAAGGCAATAGTGCGGCCGACGGCCCGCGGCGCACTCAGGCGGCGGTGGAGTAGCTTGTCGTAGGTCCAGGCAACGTCGCCGGTGCCGATGCGCCAAGCCGTGATGCGTCCGGAAGCGTCAGCACCGACAACGAAGCGATAGTCGACCGCCACGCCGTTGATGCCGTCGGCGTTCTTGCTCCACAGCAGGCTGCCGCGTTGTGCATCGATACAAGCCACGGCGGCCTGGAAGGCGCGCGCGCAGATCACTGCGCCGAAACGGCCAGCCGGCGCGACCAAGTCAGCCAAGCGTTCTACTTCGTTGGTGCCACGCGGCGACGCCACGGCCACCTCCCAGCGCAGGGTGCCTTTGAGCGGGTCGAGCGCGGTCAGGCGTGGGCCTTGACCGACCAGCAGCGTGTCTTTGTAGGCCGTGAGCACGCCTGGCTGCGACAGCGTCAGCGGCTCGCCCTGGCGCTTGAAGGTCCACAGTGGCAGGCCGTCATACGCGTCGAATGCCTGCACCGCACGGTCCACGCCCATCACGAACACGCGGCGCCCGGCCACCAGCGGCGCGCTCGTCACGCGCGAGCCCAAGGACTGGCGCCACAGTACCTTACCGGTCTCCAGCGTCACCAACTCGTTGTCTCGCGTCACCACTGACGCGAAACGCCCGTCACTGCCGACGCCGGCAGCAAGCTTTGCCCCGGCATTGCCACGCCATAGCTCGCGTCCGGTGTTGGCTTGCAAGGCACGAACACCACCGTCCGAGTCGGCAACGGTGAAAACGCCGCCATCCGCATCTGTGCTGTTGACGGCAACCGAAAGCGGAAACCGCACGTCGCTGATGCGTTGGCTCCAAACCAGCGTGGCGCCAATCTGCGGCGTCAGGGGTTCGAGTTCGGCAGGTTTTGGCGGCCCGCTCCCGGCGCAAGCCGCCAGCACCAGCGCGCCGATGGGCGTCAGCCATTGCAGACCTTTGGTCATGGCGTGGCCTCCTTGGCCGGCGCCTCGGATTTTTCAGCTTTGGGTGCAGCACCCATCGCGGTCAGCTTGGCTTCGATCAACTGACGGTACGGAACCGTCGCGTCCATCGCTTTCCAGGCGGTGCGATACGCGGCCTGGGCTTGCGTGTTCTTGCCTTGCGCCAGCAAGACGTCACCACGCCGGTCGGCCACCAGTGCTTCGAACTCTTTGGCGGTCGCGGCGTCGAGCTGCTTGAGCGCTTCGTCATACTTCTTCTCGTCGAGCAACACACCGGCCAGCCGCAATCGTGCAATGGTTTGGTACTCGGCTTCGATCGCGTTCTCGCTCACCCATGCAAGGGTGGCGCGAGCCTGGTCTAGCTTGCCACTGTCGAACTGCAACTTGGCGGCGAGCAGAGCAGCTTGCTCCGAAAAAACAGTCCGCGGGAAGCGCTCCTTGAGGTCGGTGAAGACGCGGCCCGTTTTGTCAACATCGCCAGCACGGGCTGCTTTTTCGAGCTCGTCGTACATCGCGGCGGCCTTGGTCGACTGTTGGCGTTGCCACCAGTTCCAGCCATTCCAGGCCGCGTAAGCCGAGAGTGCTGCGATCAGCAGCCAGGTAAGGAGGTTGCCGTACTGCTTCCAGAGGGTCTTCAGCTGGTCGAGCTGCTCTTGTTCTTGTAGGTCAAGTTGGGTGGCCATGCGGGATTGACAATCTCTATGTGAAGGTGGAATTATGCTTTGAGCAATTCCCTGGCCCATTCAGCAACACTGGCCAACGCGAGTGTGCGTTGCGGTTCTGCTTCATTGCGCAGAAACTTTAGCGCCACCTCACCGCGTGCAACTTCGTCTTCGCCGAACACAAGCGCGTAGCGCGCGCCGCTGGCGTCGGCGCGTTTGAACTGTGTCTTCATGCTGTGGCCTCCCAGATGCATCAGCACGCTCACGCCAGCGCTGCGCAGGGCCTCGACGGTCAGCAAAGCGCGTGTGAGCACGGCAGCGCCGGGCACGATGGCGTAGACCATGGGGCCAGCGGCTGGCGGTGTCACTGCGGCCTCGTCCAACAGCAACAGCAAGCGCTCAATACCCAGGGCGAAGCCCACCGCCGGCGCTGGTTTGCCTCCCAGTTGCTCGATCAGCGTGTCGTAGCGCCCGCCGCCGCAAACCGTTCCCTGCGCGCCCAGCCGGTCTGTCGTCCACTCGAACGTCGTCAGGTTGTAGTAATCAAGTCCGCGGACCAAGCGTGGGTTGACGCGGTATTCAAGACCAGCGGCGTCGAGCACATCGCGCACCGCTTGCAAGTGCGCCAGAGAATCAGCGCCCAAAAAGTCGATCAGCATGGGCGCACTGTCCAAGACGGGGTGCATTGAGGCGTTCTTAGAATCCAGTATGCGCAAGGGGTTGCCGTGCAGCCTTCGCCTGGCGTCGTCGTCCAGCCGGTCTATGTGTTGCTCGAAGTGTGTGATCAGCGCTTCACGGTGTGCGCACCGTTCGTCGGGCTGGCCCAGGCTATTGAGTTCGAGCCGCACGTCGCGTCCTTCCACCAAACCGAGCTCGCGCCATAGCGCGCGGCACATCAGGATCAACTCGGCATCGACATCCGGCCCGGCGTAGCCCAGCGCCTCGGCGCCGAACTGGTGAAACTGGCGGTAGCGGCCTTTTTGTGGCCGCTCGTGGCGAAACATCGCGCCGATGTACCACAGCCGCTTGCCGCCGTCGTAGAGCAGGTTGTGTTCGGCGACTGCCCGCACGACGCCGGCGGTGTTCTCAGGGCGCAACGTAAGTTGATCGCCATTCATCGTGTCTTCGAACGAGTACATCTCTTTTTCCACGATGTCGGTCGCTGCGCCCAGACCGCGAACGAACAGCGCTGTCGGCTCGACGATGGGTGTGCGGACGTTGTCGTAACCGTAGCGCGCCATCAGTGCGCGTAGCTTATCTTCTAGCCACACCCAACGCGCCGAATCAGGCGGCAAGATGTCGTTCATGCCCCGGATGGCCTGCAAGGGAATGGCTTTGGATGTCTCGCTCATGGGGTGATGCGTACGGCGGCGTGCTATGGCTGGTCTGGGGCGATGTTATCGCGCTACCGCGATACTGTTCAGTGCTTGTCGGCCTCGGAAGTGAAAGCATCGGCATAGAACTCGTTTTCGGGCAACCCGCAGCGTTCGACGAAGTCGCGCTGCGCGGCCTCCACCATGGCGGGAGCGCCGCAGGCATAGACCTGGTAACCAGCCAGGTCGGGCAAATCGGCCATCACCGCTTGGTGAACCAAGCCGGTGCGGCCAAACCAATGGTCTTCGCGCCGCGCCTCTGACAACACGGGGATGTAGCGCAGCTGGGTCATCCGCGATGCCGCCTGCTGCGCCCAGTCGTTCAGGTACAGGTCTGTCTTGCAGCGGCAACCCCAGTACAGCGCTGCAGGACGCCCGCTGACCATGAACTCAAGCCGCTCGAGAATAGCTTTGATGGGCGCAAAGCCCGTGCCAGAGGCCAACAGCACAATCGGTTTGGTCGAGTCTTCGCGCAAATAGAAGCTGCCGTATGGGCCCTCCAGTCGCACGATTTCTTTTTCTTTCATCGCCCCGAAAACATGCTCGGTGAACCTGCCCCCAGGCATATGACGGATGTGCAGGTCAATGCCCGCTGCGTCGCCCTGTGCGTGCGGCGCGTTGGCGATGGAGTAGCTGCGCCGTATGCCATCGCTCAATATGAAGTCCACATACTGACCTGCGTGGTATTGCATTGCCGAGTTGGCGGGTAGTTGTAGCCGAAGAATTGCCACGTCCGGTGCGGGTCGGGCGATGTTGGCCACACGCGCTGGCATTTTGCGCGGCACAAACTCGCCTGCACCCAAGATGTTGCGTGCCTCGATCAGCACGTCGCTTTGAGGCGCTGCGCAGCAGGTGAGAATGTAGCCGGCGTCTTCCTCTTCGACGCTGAGTGCTTTGCGCTGGTGCGCGCCGTGTATCACGTGGCCTTCCAGCAGCCGGCATTTGCAGGACCCGCAAGCGCCGTCTTTGCAGCCATAAGGCAAGCCCACGCCTTGGAGAATGGCTGCGCGCAAAATTGGTTCATCACGTTGAACCTGGAAACTGCGACCACTGGGTTGAACGGTTACGGTGAAGGGCATGAGGCGGGTAAGCTTGCGTGGTACCCAATTTTGCCCGCTTCGTGGAAACTCTATCGTGAGCGCACCCCCCCGCCTTTTCAGACGCCCCCGGTTGTTGATCGTCGGTTGTGGCGACATAGGTCTGCGCGTGGTGCATTTGCTGCGTGGTCGCTTTCGGTTGTACGCGTTGACGTCAAGCGCTGCGCGCTGCGAGGTACTGCGTGGTGCGGGCGTGGTGCCTGTACTCGGTGACCTCGACGACCCCCTGACTTTGAGACGCTTGGCAGGGTTGGCCGAGGCCGTGCTTCACCTTGCACCGCCTGCGCCCACAGGAACGGCCGACCTGCGCACCGCCAATCTGTTGCGGATACTGGCGCGCCGAGGCAGGGTGCGGCGTTTGGTTTACGCCAGCACGACGGGCGTGTACGGTGACGCCGGTGGCGCAAGTTTCGATGAAACGCGTGCCGTGAACCCCGGCACTGAGCGTGCGCGACGCCGAGTGGACGCCGAGCAGCGTGTGCAATGGTTTGGTCGTGTTTTTGGGGGCAGGGTGACCGTGCTGCGCGTTCCTGGCATCTATGCGAACGATCGCAGCGCCGGTCATCCGAGAGAACGCTTGGTCAGGGGTACCCCGGTGTTGGTGGCCGAGGACGATGTTTTCAGCAACCACATCCATGCCGACGATCTTGCCCGCGTATGTGTGCTGGCCTTACACCGAGGCATGCCGCAGCGCGTGGTTCATGCGTGCGACGACACTGTGCTGAAGATGGGGGACTACTTCGACTTGGTCGCCGATTGGTGTGGCCTGCCGCGCCCACCGCGCATCACGCGCGCCGAGGCTGCCCAGCAACTGCCGCCGGTGCAGCGCTCGTTCATGAGCGAGTCGCGCCGCCTGAGCAACCGGCGCTTGAAGCAGGAACTACGATTGAAGTTGCGCTACCCGACGGTGCTCGAGGGTTTGGTGGCGTCTTGAAACTTGACCCGCTCTCAACCAATGGACGGCCGCAGCCTGAGTGAGGCGCTCGACTCGCGTATTCTTGGTAGCGTCTCGCAGGTGCCGACTGTGGTTGGGCTGGAAGAGTTCAGCCACTGACCCTGGGGCTATGGGCGCCCATTTTCGAGTCACAGCGGATTCGGGCCTGTTAACACTACGCATCGGGCTTGAGTCGTGTTAGCTGGCCCTAATTCAACTTGCAGCCGCTACCCGTGAAAGTACCGGAGTTTCCATCGGTATCGGTCCAATTGCCCGTCAGCGTACCGTTCGTTGTACTCAAAGTCCCTGTCATGCTGCCGTCGCCGTCAGAGGTTGTCGCCGACAGCGACGTGCCGCTTAGAGTCCCATTCAGGCCAATAACTTCATTCACTACCAGTCCAGGTTCGGCTTGTGCCGTCACCGTGTAGGCTACACCGGAAACAACGTTAGCAGCGTTCACGTCAAAGGTAAAGAAGCCGCTAGCGTCCCCTGTGAACAGTCCAGTGAAGCGGTAGACGGCGTTTGCTGAACCACCGACGCGGCTACCAGTGAACGTTCCGGACTCGCCAGGCGGCAATTGCCACGTTCCAGCGATCTGATCGGCACCGCTGATAGAGCCAGAGAAGGTTGCGCCGGTGCTCGTGCTACCAGTAACAAAGCTTGCACTCTGGTTGGGACTGACCGCAGCTGTTCCCGTCAAAACGATCAGTTCGTCATCTTCATTGCTGAAGGCGACGCCGCTCACGATACCCGTGGTGGCATCAATGACTACGCCGAAGGGTCCCGAATCAGTGCCGGTATATGAGCCCCTATAACCACCAGACCTAATGCATGACAAAGTTGCTTGGACATGGGATTGCGCGGTTACTGCGTCCGGCAATGTATGCGCGACGCCGTTGGCCGTCGCGACATCGGCCACAATAGTTGTCAACTCAGTGGCCAGGTTGGCTGCGGTGAAATCCACTGGTGGCCACGAACCCGCAGCCGACTGGACTAACGGTGAGATGCTTATTCCGTTGCTGGGATCACCGTCAGTATCGAGCATCAGCAAGAACCGAACAATGTTTTGAACTTGCGGTGTGCTGGTGCTGGCGTTGGTGACAAGGTCCAAGGGCGTCACAACCGACTTGCCGGTCGTACTGCCAAGGGTCACCCCGCCCACGGAGAACGTGACCGATTTGCCAACTTCATAAAGAAAACTTCCATCTGCACTGGTAGTCCCGCTCTGACTGCCAGAGCTGAACGTCATTCCCCCAACATTGGCATCTTTGAAAACGCCCGTCGCGGTCTGCGGGCCACCGCTATCGCCACCACCGCCGCCACAACCTGTTATGGCCACCAGCACGCTAGCCAATACCCAGAACTTCACGCTGTTGATCGGTTTGCCAACTCTACTCATTACCACCTCCTTAATAGGCTGCTTAGCCGCGCGTTAAGGTTTCTCTTTTCACCAACGCATCCCACGCGCGCGTTGCAGAGAGCTTAGCATGCGTTGCCGGCGCAAAAGCTTGAAGCCGCGGTAAACGGCCGTGACGAGAGGGGGCTGAAACCCACATGCATGCCACACGCACAGTCACTGTCCCACGATATTGGGCGGCCGTGGAAAGGGCACGATCAAGGGAATGCTCGCTCAGCGTCTGCGCTGACGGCCAAACGGCGGCTGGCCACGCCAATAGCGGATCATCAGGTAGCCGCCGAGCATTCCGCCAAGGTGGGCGAAATGTGCTACGCCAGCCTGCGTACCGGTGACGCCAAGTATCAATT
>JAOTTZ010000543.1 GCA_029864165.1 Burkholderiaceae bacterium | reverse complement strand
CGGACACAAACAGTCTAGTGGACTGTTTGTGCCTGGCGAAGGACCAAGCCTCTGGCTTGGTGCGGCCTGCAAGGTTTTGCAACAACGCTACGGGGCCAAAGGCGCGGTTTTTAAGTGGTCAATAGCGTGCAACACTGCACTAGGGCCTATCCGCCCGGCATCGATGCGCAACTGCCGCTCGCAGCGCGACGCCAGCGCATCGTCGTGCGTTACCAGCATGAGGGTGGTACCGCGCTCGCGGTTGAGGTCAAACATCAACTCCAAAATCGTGGCCCCTGTGGCGAAGTCCAGACTACCGGTAGGCTCGTCAGCCAACAGCACAGAAGGTTGCACGACGAAAGCTCGGGCGAGCGCTACGCGTTGCTGCTCACCGCCGGAAAGAACTTTGGGGTAGTGCGACAGCCGCTCGCCCAAGCCAACGCGGTAAAGCATTTCGCTGGCTTGCGTGCGCGCATCACGATGGCCCATGAGCTCCAGCGGTAACATCACGTTCTCGAGCGCGGTTCGATTGCCCAACAATTGAAAACTCTGAAACACAAACCCGAGATGCTTGCCGCGTAGCGCCGCGCGCGCGTCTTCGTCCAGCGCGAAGAGGTCGCTGCCGCACAGGCGCACGCTACCAGTGGTGGGGACATCCAGCCCGGCGATGATCGACAGCAGCGTGCTTTTACCCGAACCCGAAGCGCCGACAATGGCCACAGATTCTCTGGCCGCGACCGTGAGACCAATCTCATCGAGTATGGTTAGCGTGCCCGTCGAGTCCTGCACCTGCTTGCTGACGCGTTCTAGGGCGATGATGGGTTCGGACATGGTTGATGGTGTGGTTTAACGCCGCATTGAAAAAAAATGGGCGCCAAGATGAAACGAAGAAAACTCCTCAGACACTTTACCTTGTGGGCGCTGCTCAGCTCCGGCCTACCGGCGCTTGCCGTCACGTCTCCGCCGCGCGCCCTGACCTTGCTGGTGCTGGGTGATAGCCTTTCCGCCGAGTATGGTCTACCGCGCGGCAGCGGCTGGGTAGCACTGCTCGAACAACGTTTGGCAGCGCAAAGTATCGACGCGCAGGTGGTCAACGCCAGCATCAGTGGCGAGACCACTTCCGGTGGCGTGTCGCGGCTACCGCGGTTGCTGACGGCGCATCGCCCATCGCACGTCATTGTCGAACTCGGCGCCAACGACGCTTTGCGCGGCTTGCCGCTTGCTGGAACGCGGTCCAATTTGAGCAAGATGGTGCGTGAGGTCAAGGCCGCGGGCGCCAAGGCGCTGGTGATAGGCATGCGGGTTCCGCCCAACTACGGGCGCCGGTACGCCGACGATTTTGCGGCGTTATTTACCCGCGTCGCCAAAGACGAAGGTGCAGGGCTGGTACCGTTCTTGCTGCGCGGCGTGGCCGACGTGCCGCAGGCTGAGCTGCTGTTCCAAAGTGACCGCCTCCACCCAACGGCGCAAGCCCAAAGCGTCATGCTCGACAACGTTTGGGTGGTCCTGAAGCCTCTGCTGCGTTAGTACATGCGTTAGTGTGGGTGCGTGGCTCGCGACACGCGCGCTGGTCAGCGATGCGGGCTCGCTGGTGTGGAAATGTCGTCCGGAGCCATCCCTGCAATAACGGTCTGGGCGACGTTGACCGTCGACTGCGAAGCGAACTCGACAACTTTGCAACGCACACCGGCGGGCAAACCCAGATCGCTGTTGGGCAGCGTGAGTTGCGCGCGGAAGGTATTGCTCGCGGCGTCGATGGCAGCGTCGACCTTGTCCACGGTGGCCATTTGCGGCGGCGTGCCTTGCAGTTCGGGCACGACGCGCGCAGCCATGCCGGCCTTGACGCTTGCAAACAGCTCACCGGGCATCACCACCTGTACCCGGAGCGGGTCGATCTTGGCAATTTTTATGATCGCGACCTGCTCTTCTACCGAGGCGAGTCTATCCACGACCACACCCGCCAGCGGGCTGGTGATGGTGCGTTGTGCCAGCTCCCGGCGCGCATGCTCAAGCTCAGCGCTGGCCGACGCGCGCTGCTTCGTGTGCGTGGGAGCCGCGCTCAAAAAAGCATTTTTGCCCCCCCCGTCCGCGCTTGA
>JAOTTZ010000542.1 GCA_029864165.1 Burkholderiaceae bacterium | reverse complement strand
CGCCAGTGGCGCAGGCTCCAATTCGAAGCGCACATACACACGCTGGCCGTACGCGGCGACTCGGCCAATCGCTTCGAGCGGCTCGACATCGATCTCGAAGATACGCGCCAGCGTCTTTTGCCCCTGTGGGTCGCGCGGATCGGCCGCGAGCCGGCCTCCGCCAGAAGCCACCAGCGCGCGGCTCGGTGCTTCGTCGGTGCCGCCCGGAACGACGCGCGTGACGCGGCCCGGGATGACCCGGCCGAGGTCGTCGGCCAGCCGCAGCCCGACGCGCCTGACCGCGCCCGCCACCGCGTCGATCTCCGACTGCTCGACGACCACGCGCACAATCGGCGCGGCACCGTCGAGCACATGGCCCAGCACTTCGCCCTGGCGGAAGTGACGCCCTGGCATGTCCTTGGGCCGCGGAACGGTGAACACGCCTGCGGTCGGCGCCACGATCACCAGCTCGGCAGTACGCGAGCGCACGCGCGCCAGCGCCTCGCGTTCGAGCAGCAACTCTTCGCGCACGATCTCGGCCTGGGCACGGTCGGCGACAAACTCGTTGCCGTAGGTCGCTTCGAGCTCGGCCACGCGCGCTTCGGTGAGCCGCAATTGCGCGTCGAGCGCCGGGTCGAAGCTGCGCACCAGCGGCGTGCCCGCAGCCACGGTGGCCCCAGGCACGGCGAGCAGTTGGCTGACAAACCCGGCCGTCCCGGCGCGCAGCGTCGCTTGCTCGGGCAACCAGATCACCCCCTCGGCCTGCGTGCGGTACGGCAGCGGTACCCACAGCGCCAGCAGTACAAACCCGGCCAGCGTGGCGCCCAGCGCAGCCAAGATGCGACCACGCCGCTCGCGCAAGCCCGGGCGCTCGCGCAACTGGCCCAATGCCTTCACGACGGGCATCACCGCCATCATCGTCACCGCCCACAATGCAAGCAACACGCCGAAGAAAAAGAACTGCGAGCCGATGAACAGGGCAATTGCGAACGTGACGAACAAGCGGTATAGCGTCGATGCAAGGCCGTAAAAGGCAAACCAAGCCCGCTCACCGGCGGTGTGAGCCTGCGACGCGGCGTCGCGCCCGCGCAGCAAGTAGCGCTCGGCCAGGTAGCCCCAGTAACGTGTCGAGCGCTGCGCGAGGTTGGGCAGCTCGGTCAGGTCGGCGAGGATGTAGTAAGCGTCGTAGCGCAGCAGCGGGTTGCCGTTGAAGATCAGCGTCGAGACGCCGGCCACCAGCATGGCGTTGAAACACAACGCGCGCACCAGCCCGGGTTCGACGGCGAGCCAAAGGTAAAAGGCCAGCGCGGCGATGAACACCTCGACCAGCATGCCGGCCGCGCCGACGACTGCGCGCGCCCAGCGCGAGCGCAGCACCGTTGCCGACGACGCATCCACATACGGCACAGGCATCAGCACCAAGAACATCACGCCCATGTCGTGCACTTCGCCGCCACCGGCACGAGTAGCCGTTGCATGACCGAGTTCGTGCAACGCTTTGATGAGCGGAAAAACGAGCGCGAGCAGCAGCAGGTTGTCGGCTTGCAGCACGCGGTCGGACAGGTTGTGCGTGAGTTCGGGCCAGGCTCCGGGCAGCAGTACCAACGCCGGCAGCACGACCGCCAGCCACAGCGCAGCGCCGGCGGGGCTCCACAGGCGCCGCCACAAGGGCACGAAGCGGTCGAGAAACGCGCCGGGATCCACCAGCGGAATGCGCACCGCCATCGGGTTCATCCAGGAGCGGCGGCGCTTTTGCGCCGAGGTCTTCTTGCCGCGGTCGAACAGTTCCAGTGCGTCCGGCGGCACGTCGGTGGCGAGCAAGTCCGAGCTGTGCAGTTGACCGAGCAACCGGATCATCTCGTCCTGCGTTGGCGCATCGTCGCCAAGATGGCGCTGCGCGAGCCGCCACAGGTCGCTCACCGTGCGCTGGCCGTCCATCGCTGCGAGTATCAGGCGTGCCGCGGGCGTGAAGCGATGGACGCGGTTGGACACCGGGTCTTGCAGCAGGTACCACAACTCGCCGCGATAGCTGTGGCGGTGCAGCTTCGCGCGGGCTAGCAAATGGGGCTTGAGCGTCGCAACGCGGTACCACAGGCTGCTGTGCAGCGGCGCATC
>JAOTTZ010000059.1 GCA_029864165.1 Burkholderiaceae bacterium | reverse complement strand
AGCAGAACCCTAAGATGCATGGGCGTGCACTTGCGAATCAGCGGCCTGCGCGGCAGGGTCCTGCACCATCTGCGCCGGACCCTTGGCCTCGGCCACCGTCCCGATCATGTAAAGCGCCTTCTCCGGAACGCCCTGGAACTCGTCGCGCAGGATGCGCTCGCAACCGTCCAGCGTGTCCGCGATGGCGACGAGCTTGCCGTCGAGACCGGTGAATTGCTCGGTGGTGAAGAACGGCTGCGTGAGAAAGCGCTCCAGACGGCGCGCGCGGGCGACAACCTTGCGGTCCTGCACGGAAAGCTGCTCGAGCCCGAGCATGGCGATGATGTCCTTCAACTGCGCGTATTGCGCCAGCGTGCGTCGGATCTCCTGTGCCAGGCCATAGTGCCGCTCGCCGACGATGCCCGGCGTGGCCATCTTGGAGGCGGACTGAAGCGGATCGATGGCCGGATAGAGACCTTCGCTCGCCCGCTCGCGCGACAGCACGATCGACGCGGACAGATGCGAGAACGTGTGCACCGCCGCCGGGTCGGTGAAATCATCGGCCGGCACATAGACGGCCTGGATCGAGGTGATGGCGCCCGACTCGGTATTGGCGATGCGCTCTTCCAGCCCCGCAAGTTCAGTGCCCATCGTCGGCTGGTAGCCCAGTCGCGAGGGCATCTGCCCCATCAGGCCGGACACTTCGGAACCGGCTTGGATGAAGCGAAAGATGTTGTCGATGAGCAGCAGCACGTCGCGGTGTTCGTCGTCGCGGAAATACTCGGCCATCGTCAGTGCGGCATGACCGACGCGAAAGCGCGCGCCCGGCGGCTCGTTCATCTGGCCAAACAGCATCACCATGTTCGGCAGCACACCGGCCGCCTTCATCTCGCGGTACAGCTCCTCGCCCTCGCGCGAGCGCTCGCCGATGCCGCAGAAGATGCTGACGCCCTGCTGGTGCCCGATCATGTTGTGGATCATCTCGGTCAGCAGCACCGTCTTGCCCACGCCGGCGCCGCCGAACAGGCCGGCCTTGCCACCGCGCTCTAGCGGCGCGAGCGCATCGATGACCTTGATGCCAGTCTCGAAGATCTCGGACCGAGTGGAACGCTGTGACAGCGGGGGCGGCGCCCGATGCACCGAACGCCACTCGACGCCCGACAACGCCGGTCCGCGGTCGATGGTGTTGCCGAACACATCGAACATGCGCGAGAGAATAGCCTTGCCCACCGGTGCGCGCAAAGGCCCGCCAGTGCCGTGCGCAGCCATGCCGCGTGCGAGGCCCTGTGTGGGCGTTAGCGCAATCCCACGCACGTGACGCGCATCCAGTTGTGCCAGTACTTCGATGACGATGCGTCCTTCCGTGCCCATGCGTAGCACCGAGTCGATTGGCGGCAGCCGCTGGTCGAACCGCACATCCACGACGCTTCCGCGCACCGCGACGACCACGCCGGAATTCGCCGGCGCGGTGCGCGCATCAGACTGCGCCGGTCCGCGATCCTGTCGCGGCGCGTTCATCGCGATGGGTCACCTCCCATGTTGTGCGAAGTCCGGCGCCTAGGCAGCGCCCGCAACCCTCCGTGATTCGAATCTGTCCGGTTCATGCCGTTTTCATCGCGTCATGATATTCGCCGCGGCGCGCAGCCCGGTTGCAGCGGCCCCATGCAGTTGCGCCTGTTGCGCCGCTTTTGCATTCGCATCCTGGCCCAACCAAATCTCCATAGCGGGTTGCTGAACAAAGACCTTGCGCAAGACGTCCTCCGAGGTCTCGCTGCGCCACGCGAGGGTATGAGCGCCATCCATGAGCACTTCCGGCTCGACGATGGGAACGAGTCCGCATTTTTTTGCGCCACGCGGCGTAGCGCGCCAGGACCTGCGCGTAGGCCGTGAAGCGTTCGCCGCGTTGCGGGTCCTCGGCAAACGATTGCCACAGGCGCAGTTTGGTGATCGTGCGGTGCTGCTCGACGAGCGTCTTCCTTGCCAGTCGGCCGATGAGCGACGGCCGCTGTTGCGCCAAGCTTGTGCCGATGACGGCGCGGCTCATCGTGCATCGGCCTGGGCGAGCGCCTCGCTCTTGGCGGCGATACGCTGCAGCAGCTGCGGGTCGCTCGTCACGTCGCTGAGATCGTGCACGCGCAAGCGCTGAAGCGCGCCCAGGTAATCGGCATAGCCCAGCTCGCCGCGCAACTGCTCGAAGAACGCCCAGTAGCGATCGGCGCTGACGCGCCCGAATTCCTGTTGCAGATGCTGCCCGAGGTCGTCGATCACGCGGTCGTTGTCGAGCAGGGTGTTGTCCACGTCGAGCAGAAACACCAGGTCGTGTGGCATGGCCTCACTTCTCCGATCCGGGGTTGTGCCAGCCGCCATCGGCTGCGATGAAATGATTCGCTGCCGGTGGACCCCAACTGCCCGGCGAATAGATGATCGAGGCAGGGTGGTCGCACAGCACTGGCTCCACGACCGCCCAGGCAGCCTCGACAACGTTTTCGCGGGCGAACAATGCGCCGTCGCCATTCATCGCATCGCGCAGCAGCCGCTCATAGGGAGCCTGTTCGCCGGGCTCCTCTTCGAGCAGGCAAAACTCTCGCTGCTCGCCAACGAACTCCTTGCCGGCGCGTTTGACCCGGGCAGCGAGGGCAATCTTCGAACGCGGCGATAGGTGCAAGCGCAGGTAGTTCGCGTCCTCACGCACCGCCGAGTCCGCGAACAGGTTTTGCGGCGGCGGTTTGAACCGCACCACCACCTCGCATGCCGTAGCAGCCAGATGTTTTCCCGAGCGGAGGTACCACGGCACGCCGTCCCAGCGCCAGGAATCGACATGAAGCCGAATGGCGCAATAGGTTTCGACGTCAGAGTCGCTCGCAACTTGCGGCTCGTCGCGATAGCCTTCGTATTGGCCACGCACGATGTCGGTGGCCTGCAATGGCCGCATCGCATCGAAGACATCGGATTTGTGGCGGTGCACGGCCTCAAAGCCACGGCTGGCAGGCGGCTCCATTGCAAGCAACGCGACGATCTGGAACAGGTGGTTCTGCACCACGTCGCGCAGACAACCGGCGCTTTCGTAGAACGAACCTCGGCCCTGCACGCCGAATTGTTCGGCCAGTGTGATCTGCACGCTCGACACATGGTTTCGGTTCCAGGTCGGTTCGAGAAACGAATTGGCGAAGCGGAAGTACAGAATGTTCATGATCGCTTCCATACTGAGGAAGTGATCGATGCGAAAGATCGCGTCTTCGGCAAACACCTCCAGCGCGACACGGTTAAGTTCGCGTGCCGAGGCCAGATCGCGTCCGAACGGCTTCTCGACGATGACGCGCGCCTGCCCGGCGAGGCCGGCCGCGCCGAGGCCCCGGATGACGGTCGGAAACAGCACTGGCGGAATCGCTAGGTAGTGCGCCGGGCGCTGCGCCGAGCCGAGCGAGCGCTTGAGCGCGTCAAAGGTGGCGGCGTCGTTGTAGTCGCCGCTCACGTACTGCAACAGAGACAGCAGCCGGGCTAGTGCGTTTTGATCACAGGCGTCGTCGGCGCGCTCGACGCTTTCCTTCGCATGCGCGCGAAACTGCTCGATGCTCCACGCTGACGAGGCCACGCCGATCACTGGCACCTTCAACGCACCGCGCCTGCACATCGCGTAGAGCGCGGGAAAGATCTTCTTGCGCGCCAGATCACCCGTTGCGCCGAACACGACCAGCGCGTCAGACATCGCGTCGGTATGACCAAGCTTGTTGTCCATGTCAGCTTCCTGTCCTCGGTTGAGTGGCGGGCCGCTCGACGTGGCCGTCGAATTCATGCCGCATCGCCGACTGTACGCGGTTGGCAAAGTCGGATTTGCCGCGCGAACTCAAGCGCGCATAGAGCGCCGAGCTCAGCGCCGGCGTGTTCGTTCATAGGGGATCCCTCGTTTTTTCCAGATTTGACTCGCCGCTCAATTGAAACACGTGGGTCGTACCGCTGACGAATTCGCTGATTTTGTCGTCGACACACAGGGAAATCGGCGCGGCCGCACCATCGTGCCCGCGCACCATGAGCGAGCCACGCGTCAGCCGCAAGTCGAGCGAATGCCCGCGGTAGCGTACGCGCATGTCCATGCGCTCGATGTCCTGGGGCAATTCCGGATGGAGCCGCAGGACGTCACCCTTGACCTCGATGCCAGTCCATACCCGTTGCACCAGATCGACCGTTCCCGCCATTGCTCCGAGGTGTATGCCTTCGGCCGTGGTGCCCTGCTGGATGTCGGTGACGTCGCTTTGCAGCGCCTGCGTAAACAATTGCATCGAGCGCGGTCGGTCGGAACGCGCCAGCACCCAGGCCTGAACAACACGGGACAGCGTGGAACCAAAGGACGAGCGACCGGAATAGTAGGCGACGTTTCGCGGAATGGTCTCAAATTCGAACGGATAGTCCAAGCGTTCGAACAACTCGCCGAGTTCTTCAGCGGAAAACAGGTAGAACAGCATCAGCACGTCGGCCTGTTTCGAGACCTTGTAGTGGTTGGCGCTGTCGTTTTCGCTCTCGAGGATGAGCTCGAGACGCTGAATATTGCCGTACCGCGTCCGGTAGTCCTCCCAATCGAGCTCGCGCAACTTTTCGTAGCCCTCGAACTGGCTGATGATCCCGCCGTCGTGGAACGGCACGAACATCCTGCGAGTGATATCGCCCCAGCGTGTGATCTCGTCTGCTGATATTTCAAGCCGTGTCGTCAGTTCTGCGCGACGTATGTCGGACAGCAGGTCGAGCACCTCCAGCGCGCGGCACAGCACCCACACGGCCATGATATTGGTATAGGCGTTGTTGTTGAGGCCATGCGCTGCCGAATCCGGATAGGCGTCATGAAACTCGTCCGGGCCCATCACGCCGTGGATCACGTAGCGCCCGCGCTCGTCGTCAAGGTTCGCGATGCTCGACCAGAAGCGGGCGATATCGAGGATCAGCTCCGCGCCATAGGCGTGAAGAAACTCGACATCGTGTGTCACCTGAAAGTATTGCCACACGTTGTAGGCCACGGCACTGCCCACATGGCGTTGCAGGTAGGAATTGTCGGGTACCCAACGCTGCGAGCGCGGGTTCAGGTTGAGCGCCTGGGTCTCCTCCTGACCGTCGCTTGCGCTTTGCCAGGGAAACATGGCGCCCTTGTACCCGGCAGCCGTGGCCGCGGCGCGCGCCTCGCCCAGACGCCGATAGCGGTACATCAGCAGCGACCGCGTAATCTCCGGCATTCGATAGTTGAAAAACGGGAAGATGAACAGCTCATCCCAGAAGATGTGGCCCTGGTACGCTTCCCCGGTCCACCCCCGCGCGGGAACGCCGATATCGAGTCCGATGGAGTTAGGGGATACGGCCTGTAGCAGGTGAAACATGTTCAACCGAAGCAGCGTCGGGACGTTCATCTTGAACCCCGGATCGGCCGGCTGAATATGTATCTCGAAGCGGCGCCATAGGTGCTTCCAGGCGAGAACATGATCCGCCATCGCGGCAGTGAAGCGACCCGCGCGCTCGATCGCCTTGCGCGCCTGCAGTCCAGGCTCGGAAACGGCGTGGTCGCGCGAGGTATAAAAAGAGGCCAGCTTCTCCAGCACCAGCGTCTGGCCTTGTTTGAGGGCGACTTTGAATTCCTGCCCGATGTATCCCGGTTCTTCAATGGCCCGGCGCCGAACTTCCAGAAGCTGTCCGTCGAGGAACGCTCGCGTTCGCGCCCCCTGTGCGACGTGAATATTTGACTGACAGGTGCGCACCAGGAGGTACACGCCGTCCTCGCCGACGACCTCGCTGGCCAGCGGCTCCAAGTGCTTGTTGTTGAACCGGCGGTACAGCTTCGCGCCCGCGTTGACGATGCGCCCGTCTATCGCCGATCGCACCGTGACGTCGGCCGACCAGTTGTCGGCGGTCAGCGAGAGCTCCAGTGCGCCCAGATGCATGTCGCCCATAGAGACCAGCCGTTGCGCCTTGAGCGTGCTGCGGCGCCCCTCGGCGTGCTCAAAACTGATGCTTCGCAACAGCATGCCGCGCCTCAGATCGAGCTCCTGACGGTACGAGAGGAGCTTGACCGTTCGGGCATCGAAGAAACTCTGATCGGCGATGCGAAACTCGAGCGCGAGCCAGTTGGGGAAATTGACGAGGTCTTCGTTCTCGACAATGTGGCCGGCAATATCGGTGCGCAGCCGGTTGTAGCCGCCGGCGAGGTAGGTCCCGGGATATTGGATGTCATCGGCTTGCGCCCCGGTGGCAGCACCGCGCGCCGCGAAATAGCCGTTTCCCAGGGTGCACAAGGCTTCGCGGATGCCCTCCTGCGCCGGGTCGAAGGCTTCAAACACCAGTGACCACGCGGAAGGCGGCTCCACTGCCACCTGGACTTGCGCCAGATTGGTTACCACGACATCGGCCCCGGCATTGCGCAGCGCCTGCGCGTGTTCGCGGCGATCGACACCAATGACGCAGCCGAACTGGCCGGCGTGCCCAGCTTCAACGCCGGCGATCGCGTCCTCCACGACGACAGCGCGCGAGGGCTCTACCCCGAGACGCCGTGCCGCCTCCAGAAATGCATCCGGCGCCGGCTTACCCTTGAGTTCGAGACGGGCAATGTCCGTCCCGTCCACGCGCGTGTCGAACAGATGCGCGATACCCACTGCATCGAGTACCACCGCGCAGTTGTTGCTAGAGGACACCACGGCGGTCTTGATCTCCTGCGCCCGGAGTGTGCGCACGAGTGCGATGGCCGCTGCATAGGGTTCGACGCCGTGCTGCTCCAGGTGTTGCAGGAAATACCGGTCCTTCAATTTGCCCAGCGCGTGCACGCTTTGCACGTTGTGGCCGTCTTCGGATGTGCCCAACGGCAGTTCAATCCCGCGCGACTCGAGAAAGGCTGTCACGCCATCAAAACGCGGCTTGCCGTCAACGTAGCGAGGGTAGTCGACGTCGATATCAAAGGGGACGAATGGCTCGCCTGCCTGGGTGGCGCGCTGCTCGAGGAAACCGTCGAACAGCTTTTTCCACGCCGAGGCATGCACGCTCGCGGTCTTGGTCAGCACGCCATCCAGGTCGAACAAAACGGCATCATGGTCGCGCGGCGAGAGCGTGATGACGGGAACGACATCGGTCATTTCGGACCCTGACCGTGAACTCTGTCGGCTGCCGCGACGTTCATATGCCTTCTATCGCAGCCTTGTAGTCGCCGCGGCGCGCAGCCCGGTTGCATCTAGCTGCATGCAGTAGCGCCTGTTGCGCCGCTTTCGCATTCGCATCCTGGCCCAGCCAGATCTCCATAGCAGGTTGTTGAATAGCGCGCGCAAACGAAAATGCCAACGCCCACGGCGCTCGCGACTTGAATCGGACATTCATGGCGTTCAGACGGGCCGATGCCAGTTCACCGGGCTGGCCGCCCGACAAGAACGCAACCCCCGGGACGGCAGCGGGGACTGAGCGCAAGAAGCATTGCATAGTTTCGTCAGCCACCCTGTCCACGGTGACTTGCTCGGGGCAACTCGAACCCGGTGTCACCATGGCGGGCTTCAGGATCAGGCCCTCCAGCATCACCTGCTGCGCATAGAGCTGTTGGAAGACCGTGCGCAGGACGCCCTCCGATACTTCACTGCACCGCGCGAGGGTATGGTCGCCATCCATGAGCACCTCGGGCTCGACGATGGGCACCAGCCCGGCTTCCTGGCACAACGCTGCGTAGCGCGCCAGAGCGTGCGCGTTCGCCTCGACGCAACCCCGGCTTGGGGTGCCGTCGCCGATGGTGATCACAGCGCGCCACTTAGCGAAACGGGCGCCCATTTCAGCGTACTCCGCCAGGCGGTCGCGCAAATCGTCCAGACCCTCGGTGACTTTCTCGCCCGGGTGACCGGCCATGTCCTTGGCGCCGGTATCGACCTTGATGCCGGGAATGATTCCCGCCTCAATGATGGCTTGGGCAATCGGCGTGCCGTCCGCTTTCTTCTGGCGGATCGTTTCGTCGTACAGGATCGCGCCACTGATGGATTCCCCGAGGCCAGGCGTAGTGACCAGCAACTCCCGGTAGGCGCGCCTGGCATTTTCGGTTTGCGGAATTCCCAGCCTGGCGAATCGTTTGTTGCAAGTGGGACTGCTCTCATCCATCGCCAGCACGCCCTTGTCGTCGGCGACCAGCGCCCTCGCAGTGTCTATAAGCGTTTGCATATTCATTCGTGTTTGCTCCATTTTCAGTGTTGAACATTCGCGAGCGCC
>JAOTTZ010000541.1 GCA_029864165.1 Burkholderiaceae bacterium | reverse complement strand
TGTCGCTGTGGCCGCGGCATGCCTTGCACGACAACGCCGACGTCCAGACCAAAGAAGCGGTACAGCGGCCCCATCTCAGCGGCGTCGCGTTCAGCCAGGTAGTCGTTGACGGTGACCACATGCACCGACAGCCGCGACAGTGCCACCGCGCACGCGGGCAGCGTCGCGGCAAAGGTCTTGCCCTCGCCGGTGGCCATCTCGACCAGCGTGCCCTGCAGCAGCGACCACGCAGCCACATATTGCGTCTCGTACGGACGCTTGCCGAGCACGCGGAACGCGGCCTCGCCAATCAGCGCAAAAACGCGCGCGCTCGGCACCGAATCGAATCCCTTGCGGTGGAACTGGCGCCCCAGCCCCTGGGCCTGCAGGCGTAGATCGTCGTCGCTGAGCAGCAGCGCCTGTTTGGCTTGGCGCCGCACGGTAGCCAGGAACGAACGCCCCGGCTTCGCCCGCCCGGCCGCGGCCATGCGCCAGGCAGCGGGCAGGCGTGACCACAGGCCGATGGCCAAGCGGTCGTGCCAGGCGACGTCGCGCTCTGCGCGCTCAACATAGGGCCTGCCCGCCGCAAGGTCGGTCGGGGTCACGCCGAGGCAGGCGACGTCAGACATCGAAGTGCGTGAGCAGGAGCCGGCGCAGGCTGCGGTACCACTGCAGCGCCAGCGGCAACGGCGGATGGTCAAAACGCACGTGCACGCGTTGGCCGAACAGCGGCGCCAGGCTCGCACCGTCGAGCGGCTCGACGTCAATCTGGAACAAGCGCTCCATCGCACGCACGCCCTGCGGGTCTCGCGGGTCGACGGCGATGCGGCCACCACCGCTGGCCGCGAGCACCTTGCTCGGCAACTCGTTCTTGCCGGCAGGCTGCTGACGCACGATACGGCCCTTGATGGGGCGCTCAGGTTCATGCGCCAAGCGCATCTGCACGCCACCGCCGGGCATGCCGACGGTGTCGATGTCGGCTTGCGTAACGACGACCTTGACCATCGGCTGCTCGTTGCCGTCGAGTACAAATCCCAATACCTCGCCCTGGCGGTAAAAGCGGCCAGGCTGGTCTTCCGGTTGCACGACGACAAACTTGCCCGTACTCTGACTGGCGACCACCAACTCAGCCGCACGCTCGCGTGCGCGCGCTAGCGCCATAGTCTCTGCTGCGAGTTGCTCACGCACGATTTCTGCGCGCGAACGATCGTCCACGAACTCAAGCAAGTAGTTGGCCTGCAACTCGGCGACTCGCGCCTCGAGCTGCGCAACCTGCGCCTCAATGGCAGCGTTGTGGTTGCTGATCAGCGGCTGACCCTCGACCACCATCGCACCCGGAGGCGCAAGATAGCCGGCGACGAAGCCGCTCGCGCCGGCGCGCAAGGTGGCTTGCTCCGGCAGCCATACCACGCCTTCGGCCTTGCTGCGGTTGGGCAACGGCAGGGCCACCAGCAACAGGGCGAGCAGCGCCACTGTGCTGCCACCGATAGCCCAGGCGCGCGCCCGCAGCTTGCGCAGCGGCCCACGGTTCAGCGCCATGAGCACCTTGATCAGCGGCACCACGGACATCATCACCACCGCCCACAGTGCCAGCAGCACGCCGATGAAAAAGAACCGCGTAGCGATGAACATCGCAATCGCCACGGTGATGAACATGCGGTAGAGCCACGACGCGGCGCCATAGCCGGTGAGCCACGTGGCTTCTGAGAGCGACTGCGCCACCGGCACGGCGCTCTCAGCACGCAAAACGAAGCGCTGCGCCAAATAGCCCCAGTGGCGCGCTGCCTGCTGTGACAGGTTGGGCATCTCAATCAGGTCGGCGAGGATGTAGTAAGCGTCGTAGCGCAAGAGCGGGTTGCCGTTGAAGAGCAGCGTCGACACCCCTGCCACCAGCATGACGTTGAAAGCTACTGCACGCACCAGACCGGGCTCGACGGCCAGCCAAACGTAGAAAGCGAGCGCGGCAAGAAACAATTCGACCACCATGCCGGCAGCACCAATCAACGCCCGCCGCCACTTGGAGCGAAACACGGTCGCCGTGCTGGCGTCGACGTAGGGCACCGGCATCAGCACCAGCAACATCAACCCCATGTCGTGAACTTCGCCGCCACCAGCTCGCGTC
>JAOTTZ010000058.1 GCA_029864165.1 Burkholderiaceae bacterium | reverse complement strand
CACCTGTCTCATCAACGGCAACTCTGACCATCGAGAGGCGGGTGGCCAGCCGAGCAGAGAGAATTTTTTTGCGATTGCGACCAGCCTGGGGTCGTCCAATTTTTGACCGTGCGTCAACGGGCTGTACGCCTCGACGACGATGCCCTTGGTTTTGCAAAACTCGAGCAACTCCTTCTGATAGAGGTAAGGGTGAAACTCGACCTGATTCACCACGGGAACCGTGTCGGTCTGAGCCAACAGCTCGGTTAAATGCCTGAGCGTGAAGTTGCTGACACCTATCGACGACGCCTTGCCTTTCGCTTTGAGCGCTTCCAAGGTTTTCCAACTCTCGCGTCGTTGCGGCACTGGGTAGTGAATCAAATACAAGTCGACGTACTCCGTCCTGAGTTTGCGCAGACTTTCGTTCAACGCCTTTTCTGGGTTGGCATGATGCTCGTTCCACAATTTCGTGGTAACAAAAATTTCCTCTCTGGGAACGCTGCTGGCTTTGATTGCCGCGCCAACGCTTTCTTCATTGCCGTAGATCGCAGCCGTGTCGATATGTCTATATCCTGCCTCCAGCGCAGCGACAACCGCTGACTGGCAAGCCTTGCCGGAGCGAAGCTGCCATACACCCAAGCCGAGCTGAGGAATCAGGCGGCCGTCGTTCAGTGCAATTTTTGATTCGATGGAAAGTGTCACCAGTGTCAACCTAGTCGGCACCAGTTACCGTACCCCTTATCTTTCCGCAAGTAGCCGTCACTAGCTGAAGTTCAATTTTGCGCGCCGCGTAAACTTCCGGTGCGCTCTGCAACTGACCGTAGCTCAACGGGATAGAGCACCAGCCTTCTTCTAAGCTGGGGGTCAGGGGGCGAGTCCTCCGGGCTGGCTACCTGACCGTTCGGGAACGGCCCCACGGAACCGACGCAACGCGAGGCGTCCAAGACCTCGATGGGTTCACAGCGTTGCGCAGTGTCTCGGTGGACTTGTGGAGTACACAAAACTGGGCAACAGCGCCCCTCAGACTCTCCCTAGCTGCCGTGCAGCTTAAAGCGCGAACTTCGGTCCCACGGGGATCTGAGCCGCGCGCTAGGTGCTGACATCGAGGCGGGCATAATACCTGCGTCCAGGCGCAGCGGGGTCTGGTCGGCCCGAGCGCCAGCGCTCGCGGGTAGGGTGCCAGGGTGGCCAGTGTAGTGTTGCACGCTATGCGGTACTTATAAAACCGATGCGTTTGGGTCTGTAGCTAGGCGCAAACCACAGCAATAGCCAAAGCTATTGCGAGGATTTGCAACGACGCTACGGGGCGAAAGGCGCGGTTTTTAAGTACTGAATAGCGTGCAACACTGCACTAGGGTTTCGCGCGTTGCATCAAGTGCCGCATAGCGCGAACTGAATGACAACTTTGAAAGGTGGTTGCAGCATGGGATTATTTGATTCGGTGGCAGGCGCCCTCGGCGGCCAGGGCGAGGGCAACGCGCTGATGACCACGGTCATGGCGCTCGTCAATGATCCGAACTCCGGCGGCCTGGCCGGCCTGCTGGAAAAGTTCAAGGCAGGCGGACTGGGCCACCTTGCGGATTCCTGGGTCGGCACCGGGGAGAACCTGCCGATCACGGCTGATCAAGTCTCCAAGGTGCTCGGGTCCGGGCTGATTCAACAACTGGCCGCGAAGGCTGGGCTGTCAACAGACGCGCTGTCGGGCCAACTCGCGCAGCTCCTGCCGCAGGTGATCGATAAGCTGACGCCAAATGGCAGTCTGCCGGAGGCAAGTTCGCTGCAACAAGGCCTTGGCGGTGTCATGAAGGGGCTGCTCGGATAGTGCCTCCACCGCGCGCCAGATACTCAAGCACTTCGCCCATGAGGGCGTTGATGCCCTGATACGCCGCCGCAGGCACGGCGCGAAACTGGTCCGCGGTTTGGACGAAACGCCCCGCCACGAGTTCGTGAGCGCAGTTCGCAATGATGGCGTTCGCACTCTCCGACGTTGTTTCGAGGTGGAACTGAAGCCCCAGCACTCGCGCGCCGACCTGAAACGCCTGATGACGACAGGCAGCGCTGCTTGCTAAATGGATCGCGTTTGCGGGGAGGTCGAATGTCTCCCCATGCCAGTGAAAAACTTCCACCTTGCTAGGCAGGGCAAACGCGCCGGGGACGCGCGGTTCAGCATGAACCGGGAACCATCCGATTTCTTTTTCAGCTTCCGGATAAACCCGTGCGCCCAAGGCATTGGCAATCAGTTGTGCCCCAAGACAGATTCCCAAGACGGCTTTGTCCGCCCGCACTGCTGCAGCGACAAAGCGCTTCTCGTCTCGCAGCCAAGGCAGCTCGTCTTCGCCATTGACGCTCATCGGCCCGCCCAAGGCGATGAGGAAATCAAACGCATCCAGCGCGGGTAAGCGAGGAGTCGACTCGAAGAACCGCGTGTAGCTTACCGATGCGTTGCGCCCGTGCAGCCAAGTCGCGATGCAGCCCAGGCCCTCAAACGGTGCGTGCTGGAGTACGTGGACGCGCATTGGGCATTTCGTGCAAGCGAAGCAACTCTAGCGTGCAGTCTAAGCTGTGTTTCAACAACGCTTCGCTCGTCGGCCGGCGCTGCGAATGACGCTACGCGAGGTCAGCCTGCGGAAAAATTCGCGGCGAACGCACGCGGGCGCGTCATGGCGCGCGCATGCTTGGCTTGGGATGACCGGTAAGCGTGGAACAATCAACGGCTTGTCAATACCGCCCCCGCCTTTTGTGCCCTTGTGCTGAAGAGCTTGCCCAATGCGGTGCGGGGCGAAGGAGTGATGTGATGCGAATGGTTTTCGGTGTCTTGAGTCTCTTGGTTGTGCTTGCGATCATTGGCAGTCTGGCGAAAAAGCAACTTCAGGCGGTGTCGGTGCCGGTCGAACCGTCCGGCACCGCTGCCAGCGCGCCACCGCCAAGCGGCACACCCGCGCAGCAGTCGCAGCAATTGCAACGCAGGGTCGCCGACGATGTCAGCAAAGCGCTTGAGCAGGGCGCCAGCCGCTTAGAAAACGAAAGCGCCCAGTGACCGCTAATGGTGGCGCGGCGGCCGACGAATACGCCATGCGTTTGGCGCTGGACCAAGCACAAAACGCTTGGCTGGTGGGCGAAGTGCCCGTGGGTGCCGTCATCATGCGCGATGGCCAGGTGATTGCGACGGGCTACAACCGGCCCGTGACCGAGCAAGACCCCACCGCGCACGCCGAAATCGTTGCGCTGCGCCACGCTGCCACCTTGCTCGGCAACTACCGGCTGCCTGAATGCGAATTGTTCGTCACCTTAGAGCCCTGTGCCATGTGCGCCATGGCGCTGCTGCACGCACGCGTAAAGCGCGTTGTTTTCGGGGCCCCGGACCCGAAGTCAGGCGCGGCGGGCTCGGTGCTGAATGTGTTCGCCTACAAGCAGCTCAACCACCATACCGACATAGTAGGCGGCGTACTGACCGATGTTTGCGGGAAAGTCTTGCTCGACTTCTTTGCCGAGCGGCGCGAACAATACCGCCAGCGCAGGGCCGTGGCTGCCAGCGTCGATATTGCTCTTATCCCCACCGGCGACGCGATCGAACTGGAGCCACCTCAGCAATCCTGAACCTTCGATGGCCAGTTTGACGATTTTTTCCCCCGCTGGCGTGTTGCGCAACGCGGTTGCCTTGCGTTTGGCGAGCAAACGTCTGGCAGCGTTGGGGTTTGATGTCAGTGTTGACGAATCCGCGCTCAGCAAGCACCAGCGCTTTGCTGGTGACGACGCGACGCGGCTTGCCGCCTTGCACCGTGTTGCGCGGCAAGCCCCCAGCGTCGTGATGGCCACGCGTGGGGGCTACGGCCTCACGCGCCTGCTCGACGGCATCGACTGGAAGCTGCTCGCGCGCAGCGTGGCGCAAGGTACACGCTGGGTCGGCTACAGCGACATGACGGTGCTGCAAGTCGGCATGCTGGCGCACCAGAACACAGCGAGTTGGGCGGGGCCGCTGGCCTGCGATGACTTTGGACGTGCCGCGGCGCAAGGCGGCGTCGACGAAGTGACGCGAGACTGCTTTGTGGAGGCGATGAGCGGCAAACTCAGAGCCGTCGGCTTCAAAACCGAGCCGGGACACGACGGCTTGGAGGTGCGCGGCACGCTGTGGGGCGGCAACTTGTCGATGCTCTGCTCGCTGCTGGGTACAAGGCACTGGCCGGCTTCCAAGACCACGAAGGCCGGCGTGCTGTTTCTTGAAGACGTGAACGAGCACCCTTATCGCATCGAGCGCAACCTGCTGCAATTACACCTTGCGGGTGTGCTGGACGCACAAAAGGCGGTGCTGCTGGGAGCATTCAGCGACTACCGCAAATCGCCGCTGGACCGGGGATACACGCTCAAAACGGCTGTCGCCTACCTGCGCAGCTTGACCCGTACGCCCATACTCACCGGCTTGCCCTTCGGCCACGTGCCGACCAAAGTATGTTTACCAGTGGGGGCCAAAGTGAGCTTGGCCGTGCAAGGCCGCGATGTGCTGCTGGGCGGGTGGTCCTAAGCGCCTGTCGGACTCAGGCCCGCGCTCCGTTCGCTTGGAGTCGGGTAACGCCGCAGCTTGCCACCTGTGGTTGGCGCCCACTTACAAGCCGGCGTACGCCACCAGTTATTGGTCACGCCAACCCGGCTTAGCGCGCCAAACCGCACACAAAATCACCCTGGGCTGTCGCGACCCATCGCTAGAATGACAAGCAAGTTTCATGCCGTATGCGCCCGTATGAGTATTTCCACCAGCGTCACTCACTTGCAGCGGCCATGCTCAATACGGCATGGTGTTGCGGTGGCGCTTGTTTGCGCTGTGTTGGCGTCGTCCTTGCACGCTGAGAATGCCGATCGCGACCAGCCGCTCAAAGTCGAGGCCGACAGCGGCCGCTACGACGATGTGAAGCAGGTCGGCGTTTTTGCGGGCAATGTAGTCGTAACCAAGGGCACCATGGTGTTGCGTGCCACGCGGGTCGAGCTGCAGCAAAGTCCCGAGGGTTATCAAATCGGGGTTGCGACCGGCGAACCGGGCCAGTTGGTGAGCTATCGGCAGCAGCGCGAAGGCGACGACGAGTACATCGAGGGCCGCGCCGAGCGGATCGAGTACGACGGCAAGGCCGACACCATCCGCCTCGTCAACCGTGCCGTTATTCGCCGCTACCGTGGCGGGGCTCTCGCCGACGAAACCGCAGGCAGCGTGATTACCTATGACCACGCTGCTTCTATGCTCACTGTTGTCGGTGGCGCGTCGGGTGCTGCCTCGGGTGCTTTGCCAGGCAAGCCCGCGGGGCGGGTGCGGGCAACGATAGCGACGCGCCGCGCTGCGTCAGCGACGGCAACGTCACCGCCGGCGGCGGTAAACAACCCCAGCAAAGCGGTCAACGCCACTTCGCCCGGAGACAAACCTTGAGCGGTGATGCCGCCGTGCCCAGCCCGGCAGCGGGCGGCCGGTTGGAGGCTGTTGGGCTGCAAAAGAGTTACTCGGGGCGCCAAGTTGTCACCGACGTAACGCTGTCTGTGCGCGGTGGCGAAGTGGTGGGTCTGCTCGGACCCAACGGCGCCGGCAAGACCACGTGCTTTTACATGATCGTTGGCTTGGTCCGCGTCGACGCCGGCCAGATCAGCATTGCGGGGCAGCGCATCGAGCGCTTGGCTGTTCATCAGCGTTCGCGCCTGGGCCTGTCTTACCTGCCACAAGAAGCATCTATTTTTCGCAAGCTCACCGTGGAAGAAAACGTTCGCGCGGTGCTGGAGCTGCAACAAGACTACCG
The DNA here is from genome assembly GCA_029864165.1 of Burkholderiaceae bacterium. Taxonomy (GTDB): domain Bacteria; phylum Pseudomonadota; class Gammaproteobacteria; order Burkholderiales; family Burkholderiaceae_C; genus CAIKUF01. Next base: position 2,450 of record JAOTTZ010000058.1, on the reverse strand, counting down.
CGGTAAATGGCTCGAACCCGCGCGCGTTGAAGAACTGCTGAACACACTGTTGCGCGACCTGGGGCTGGACAAGCTGCGTGCCAGCCCAGCGCCGGCACTGTCGGGCGGTGAGCGCCGGCGCACGGAGATTGCACGCGCGTTGGCCACACAACCTCGCTTCATTTTGCTCGACGAGCCGTTTGCGGGGGTAGACCCCATTGCGGTGATCGAGATCCAGCGCATCATCGGTTTTTTGAAGAGCCGAGGCATCGGTGTGTTGATCACCGACCATAACGTGCGCGAAACACTGGGTATTTGCGACCGCGCATTCATCATCAGCGAGGGGCGCGTGCTGGCCGAAGGCACTCCGGCTGAGATCGTCGAGAACGCCGATGTGCGCAAGGTCTATCTCGGCGAACACTTCCGCATGTAGCCATGGATAAGCAGGCCCTGCATTGCGACGACAGGCTCCTAGGGGCCAGCCGCAGCCCAGGGTGCCCTCTCGCGCAATGCAAACCGCGGGGCAAGCACGGTTTGCTGCCGCAACCCCAAGTGCCGGGGCACGGGACATCTTCGTGCAGACTGGGGTTCTGCAAATGAAACCGACGCTGCAGTTACGCCTGTCGCAGCATTTGGCGCTGACGCCGCAGTTGCAGCAGTCGATTCGACTTTTGCAGTTGTCCACGCTTGAGCTGGCACAAGAAATCGAGCAGATGCTCGAGCAGAACCCGTTTCTGGAGGTGGACGAAGAATCGCTCGCCGACGCAGCCGGGGACGAAGTTATCGCGGCGGCCGAACGCCAAAAGACGACAGATCACGACGCAGAGCAGACGCGCACCGAGGCTGACGGCGACGCCGACGGCACGCCGGGGATAGACGACGTCGAGTTCGGCACCGTCGAGCGTGAAGATTGGGAAAACGGTACCGAGCATGAAGACTTTGACAGCATCACCGAAACACCCGCAACGCGCCAAAGCAATACCGACGCCGACGAAGTCGATCCGCAAGATCGCAATAGCGTGTACGAGTCGCTGCAAGACCACCTCCGCATACAACTGTGCGAGCTGCGGCTCAGCCCTGAGGACGCCGGCGCGCTGACCACGCTGATCGATTCGCTCGACGAAGACGGCTACCTGGCCGACCCGCTCGAAGAGATTGCGCAGCGACTGGCTGGCGATGACGAAGAATTGCGCGATGAGTTGCTCGATCGGCTCCAGTGCGCGCTGAAATGGCTGCAAGGTTTGGAACCATCGGGAGTAGGTGCACGCGATTTGAGCGAGTGCCTGACGATTCAGTTGCGTACCATGCCGCGCAGCGAGGCGCAGGCCATCGCCATTCTCATCTGCAAACGGCACCTCGAGTTGCTGGCACGCCGCGACAGCAAGCGGCTGATGGCGGTCACCGGGGCTGACGACGAACTATTGCGGCAGGCGCAAGCGTTGATTGTCGCGCTGGAGCCCAAGCCGGGGCGGCGTTTTGCCCAGACAGAAAGCAACATTGTCGTGCCCGACGTCATCGTTCAAAGGGTAGGACGCGGTTGGAAAGTGGTGCTCAACCCTGATGTGATGCCCAAGTTGCGCATCAACGATACCTACGCGAGGGCGGTACGCGGTCACCGGGGCGTGGGCGGTGCACCGCTCGCCACACACTTGCAGGAAGCTCGCTGGTTTATGAGGAACATCATGCAGCGATTCGACACCATCCAACGTGTTGCGCAGGCCATTGTCGATCGCCAAAAGAACTTCTTGACTCACGGTGCGATCGGTATGAAACCCTTGTTCATGCGTGACATCGCCGAAGAGATCGGCATGCATGAATCGACCATCTCGCGCGTGACCACGGCCAAATACATGGCCACTTTGTTCGGCACCTTCGAGTTGAAGTATTTCTTCGGCCCGTCGCTGAGTACAGACGCCGGCGGTAGCGCATCGAGCACTGCCGTGCGCGCGCTGATCGCACAACTGGTGGCAGCTGAGGACGCCGTCAAACCGCTGTCGGACATTACCCTGAGCCTGATGCTCGAAGAGCAGGGTATCAAAGTGGCGCGGCGCACGGTCGCTAAGTACCGTGAGGCGTTGAGAATCGCCCCAGCCAGCTCACGCAGGTCTTTATAGTTATGGCTGCGCTTACCGCGCCCTTGTTCTTGCCGTGTGGCGCCGGTATCGAGGCATTGCTCGCGGCCGAAGTAGAGCGGCTCTTGCCACAGGCGCGCGTTGCCGCGCAGCGTGGCGGCGTGGCCCTCGATGGCGGTGTGCGCGAGGTGATGTTGCTCAACCTTGAGAGCCGCCTTGCGCAGCGCGTGCTGATCGAGGTAGCCGGGCGCGCGTACCAACATGAAGGCGATCTTTATGCCATGGCCAGTTCGGTCGATTGGGGCCAGTGGATCGGCCCGCATAACACATTGCGCGTTGACACCACCGTGCAACGCTCGCCGTTGCGCAGCCCGAACTTCGCCGCCCTGCGCGTCAAAG
>JAOTTZ010000540.1 GCA_029864165.1 Burkholderiaceae bacterium | reverse complement strand
GAGTGCGATCAGCTGGTTGTCTGCGCACCACTGTGCCGCACTCGTTTCAGTCAGGCGTTGCGCGTTTTGAGTCAACGCACCGGCAGCCTTGAGACCGGTGGCCAAAGTGATGGCGACGATGGCCAATGCGACCAGCACTTCGATCAGCGTGAAGCCGGCCGGCCCATAGGCGCTCCCTCGGCGCAAGTCAGCGTTCGCTAGCGTCAACATCGTCGGTCACCGGTGCGAACGGCCCCAGGCCATCGGTGGCAAGCGCCAGCTGCTGGTCTTGCAGCCGCAGCACCACTCTTTGTGCGCCTATCATCGGTTCGGGCCCCAGCGACAATACCGGTGCGCCCACGATATGAGCTATCACGCCGGGCTCCAACCAATGAGTGGGCAGCGGGTTGTTTTTGGGCAAACCGACAAAGCGGAAGTCAACTGACTCCGAATCGGGCGCCCCGGTGCCCGCGGGCCGCCACACAACCGCCAGGCCGCCGGCGCGAGCTTCGGCCCGCGCCGCTTCGAGCAACATGGCCAATCGCGCGCCTTCCCGGTCTAGCCGCGATGCAGCCGGGTCGCGCAGCGCCAAACTGGCAAGCCCGCTGGCAACGGCGATCAAAGCCACCACCAACAGCAACTCGATCAGCGTGAAACCGCGACCGGGGCGCATGGCGCAGATGAAGCCGAACGCCTTACTGCCACGAGCCGATGTCGGCATCTTTGCCTTCACCGCCTGCCTGGCCGTCAGCGCCCAGGCTGTACACATCGATTTCGCCTTTCACGCCGGGGTTGGCGTACTGGTAGGGTCGGCCCCAGGGGTCGTTCGGCAGCTTTTCCAGGTAGGGCTTCCAGTTGGGTGGAATTCGGCCCACCGTGGGCTTGGTAACCAGCGCCAGCAGGCCCTGCTCGCCACTGGGAAAGCGTTGGTTGTCGAGTTTGTAGAGCTTGAGCGCTTGCATGATGTTGTTGACGTCTGTACGCGCGGCAGTCATGCGCGCGTCGTCGGCACGATCAAGGACGTTGGGGACGATCAATGCCGCCAATACGCCGATGATCACGAGGACCACCATCAATTCGATGAGCGTGAATCCGCGTAACTGGTGTTTGCGATTTCGACAGGGTTGGAGCATGAGCGGCGCCAGCAAAGGTTGTAGAAATTCAGATAGATGCTCTGGATGATAATCGCCTGATGCCCGCACGACTATCAGCTTTCGTTATTTGGACTTTGGTGGCGGCTGGCCTTGTTTTCTGGGGTCTACGTCTTGGGGTGCGCCCCATGCCCGTTCCCGCCAACGCGCATACCGTCAGCGAAAGCACGGGCGGCCGCGGCGACCTCGCCCGCCTGCTGGGTGCCGAGCCGGCGGTGTTTGCGCCTGCCGCAACCCCTGCGGCCGATTCCGACAGCGGCCGTTTTCAATTGCTGGGCGTGGTGGCGCCACGGCAAAGCCCGAGTAGCAGCAAGCGTTCATCGGTTGGCGTAGCCTTGATTGCCGTTGACGGCAAGCCGCCGCGTCCGTACACCGTGGGAAGCCTGCTTGACAGTGATCTGGTGTTGCAATCGGTTTCACGGCGCAGTGCATCGATAGGCCCGGCACAAGGCCCCGCAAAACAGGTGCTGGAACTGCCGCCACCGCCCATGCCCGCCACCGGAACATTGCCAAGTATTGGCTCCGGCTCGCCTGTTGCGCCCTATCAGTTGCCTGCCGAGTCAAGTCAAGGTTCGACCCCATCCTACGACCCGCCATTACCCGTCGACATGGAAAGCAGTCACATGGATTCGGAGGGAGAATAAGCACACCGAACGCAAAGGAGGCTGTTGTTCAGAACGTAGGCAGAGGTATTCTTGACGCTTGCGGTTTTGTGTTAGTGGGCACTTGCCGCGGCCGCCTACGACGCGGGCTCGTCAGAGCGTAGAGTCCCCCGTAGAGGTTGGTTGCGGACCTTGGGGCACAGCAGCCGCTGAGTCTTTGTCGACGTCGACTTCGCCGAGCAACGCTGCCGCGCAGTTGACCAACGGGAAGGCCAGCGCGGCCCCGGTGCCATCGGTGCAATCCAAGCCGAGCTCCAGCAATGCCGAAGCCTTGAACAGTCGCAGCGCCTGATCGACCCCGAGGTGGCCGGTACTGCGG
>JAOTTZ010000057.1 GCA_029864165.1 Burkholderiaceae bacterium | reverse complement strand
AGCGATGTTCGGCGCGCGCTGTTCCACCACCTTCAACTTGTCGTTTGGCGGCAGCGCAGCGAACGCATGCGCGACGTTGGCGCAGCCCATGCGGTCAGCGCCGCGCGGGCGCGCGATCGTTCGTTCGACGCGCGCCAGGTAGTCGCCCCGCGTCGGCGCACTGCGCTCTCGTATGCGTTGGGTCACCTCTAGAACGGCAGTTTTCATGGGTAGGGCGGCTATGCCTGGGCTATGTTGTCCTAGTATCGCGTCATCACATCATTCCAGCAAGCAAAGGCCTTGACACGCCAAGGGCGAGCACAGAAAATCTGCTCGCCCTAGCCCACTGAATCACTGCAATTGGCTGGCGCTGTCCGCTTGAACCCGGGCGCATTACGGCGTTGCAAATGCTCCCGATACCACTGGGTGTCGCTGCGCTTTGCGCCTTGCACTGCATCCCGGCTCAGGCGTCCCTCACCACCCCTTCCAATGATTCAGTGGACTAGTGCCTAGCAACAGAGGAGATCAGCATGGCAGTCGGTACCGTCAAGTGGTTCAACAGCGCAAAGGGGTTTGGATTCATAGCGCCTGACAGTGGTGGTGATGATGTTTTCGCACACTTTTCAGCCATCCAGATGAACGGCTTTCGCACGCTCAAGCAAGGTAGCAAAGTCAGCTATGAACTGGCGCAGGGCCCGAAGGGGCAACTGGCGCAGAACATCTGTCTGTGCGACGCCGCACCGGCAGACGGCGACCACCCTGTTGAACCAACCATGGATCTACGCGTCGCGGTTCCCGGCTGAGCCCGGTCGTCCTGTCACCGCGACAGGACGCTGGCCTCACATGTTCGATCATCACTTCTCAATCCGGCGGATCGCCAGTAGGCACGGCAGCTCGCTGAAGCCAGATCACAAGCGTGGCCCCACCCATGGCCCCGTTTCGCTCGATGCGGCTCGGGTCATGAGTGTCTTCTGAACTGGACGCTCAGTTTCAGGCGCGGGCAGTCCAAGGACGCCTGGAAGGCCTCCATCATCGCTGCTCGCTTCGATGCCCATGCGATACCCCATCGCGCGATAGCCTCGCTGCCGCTTGTCCCACATCCGCAGTAACGCCGGGTGGCCGGTGTCGACGAAGTCGATGATCCGTACGTCGGTCTTGCTGGCGTGTTCCCGATGCAGCCGGCCCGCGTACTGCTGCAGCGTGCCTTTCCACGAAACCGGCATGGCCAGCACCAACGTATCCAGCGGCGGATGGTCGAAACCTTCGCCGACGAGCTTCCCGGTGGCCAGCAGGATGCGTGGCGCCCGCGGCGCCAGCGCATCAAGTTCTGCAATGCGGGCGGCCCGCTGCTTCTTCGACATCCGACCGTGCAGTACGAAGGGCGGTGGCACCTGTGCTGCCAGGGCCAAGAGGATGGCATCGAGGTGCTCCGTACGCTCAGTCAGCACCAGCACCTTGCGGCCTTGTTCGAAGACCGCAGTGATCTCGGCGGCGATGGCTTGGGTCCGGGCCAGGTCATTGGCCAGATGCCGGAACACGTCCTGAATGCCTGCTGTGGTCGGCAGGTCGATGCGGGAAAACCGTGATCGCGGCAACACCTCCAGGTCGTGCGGTGCACTGGCCGGCCTGGCCGCCGTGTGTCGAATCGGCCCGCATTGCATGAAGATGATCGGCTGCTGGCCATCGCGGCGAATCGGCGTGGCCGTCAGGCCGAGCACAAATTTCGCCTTGGTCCGTTTGAGGATGGCGTCGAATGACGCGGCGCCCACATGGTGGCATTCGTCAACGATGACCTGCCCGTAGTTCTCGACCAGCGCATTGACCTCGCCCTGGCGCGACAGCGACTGCATCACGGCGATGTCGACCCTGCCGGTGGGTTTGGCTTTGCCGCCACCGATCGTGCCGACCACGCCCGTGCCGACGCCGAGAAAAACTTGCAGACGTTCCTGCCATTGCCTCAATAGCTCGGTGCGATGCACCAGCACCAGGGTGTTCACGCCGCGCCGGGCGATGATGGCCGCCGCCGTGACCGTCTTGCCGAATGCGGTGGGCGCGCACAGCACACCGGCGTCGTGATGCAGCATGGCCGAGACAGCCACATCCTGGTCAGGCCGCAGGGCGCCGACGAACCTGACATCGATGGGCTCACCACAATACCGCTCGTCGCGCAGATCGCTGCGGATGCCGTTGTCCTTCAGCAAGGCCAGTGCGGCGTCGAGGCAGCCACGCGGCAACGCGATGTGCTGAGGGTAGTTCGCCGCATTGCCGATGACGCGCGGCTTGTCCCACACCGACATCCGCATGGCCTGGGCCTTGTAGAACTCGGGGTTTTGGAAGGCCGCCAGCCGGATCAGGCGATTGGTCAGCGCTTGGGGCAGCGCGCTCTTCTCGAAATAGATCAGATTGGCCAGCGTCACCGTCAGTGCCTTGGGCATCGTGCCCGGCAGCTTCATTGACGTGATGGCCTTGCGCTTCCACGGCGTGGCCAAATCCTCGTCGTCGATGAAAGCCACATCCAGGGGGTGGATGCCGCCGGTGGCGCGCAGGATGGTCGGCTCGATGTCGTGCGGCACCATGGGCTGGATGGACGCGAGGAAGGCCCACTGGTCGTGGTGCGGGCGCAGAGCAGCATCGACGAAGACGCTGCAACCGTTTTTGCGCGCGTGCTTCTGCAGCGGCAAGGCGATCAGGTTACCGAACCCTCCTTTGGACATCGTGTCCTGGTTGGGAAACAAGCGGTCGTAGGACGTTAGCTTGAGCTGCCGGGTTCGCGCGCAGGTGTGGCTGATGACGGCCGTCCCCAGGCGCCGCGCATCCCGTGCTGACACGCGTCCGGCGAAGAAAACCCAGGCATGGGCGCCCCGGCCAGAACGTGAAATCTCCAGCGCCGTAGGCACGCCCAGCTCGGTGCAGGACTGCATGAATCCTTGTGCATCCTCCTGCCACTCGGCCTCGTCAAAGTCGACCGCCAGGAAGTGGCAAGTGTCATCCTCCAGCAGCGGGTAGACCCCCACTGTGTGCTCGCCGGCCAGATGGTCGTAGATCACCGCATCGGACAACGGAATCAGCAGGCGGTGGCCGCAGTCGCCGCACTTGATGCGCGGCTTCTCGCAGACGCCGGCCCGCCACTCATTGGCGCACGCTGGCGCGTAGCCCGATTTGCCCGAGGTCTTGCCTTCCCAGCGGACCGGATAGACATCCGTGCGGCCACGGAACAGCCGCCGAAACAGCGCCACCTTGTCGACGGTGGCCGGGCTGGAACGCAGCGGCGTTGGCTCGGGTTCCGGCGCTGGCGCAGTCGGCGCGGGCCGCGACGCCGATGACGATGACACGCGCCATTCGATGCCGTGCGAATCCAGCAGCGCCGCCAACCGCGCGTTCTCGGCTTGCAGCGCCGCGAAAGCATCGTGCTCAGTCATCGACCCCGTGCTCTGCGAGCAGTTCGTCCATGTTTTCACCCACGCCGTAGCCGATGTTGTGACTGCGCTGGCGAACCGCATTCAGGCGTTTCCACAATGACGGGCGATTCGCCTCAGGCAAGGTCGCGATGGTTTTCAGCGCATGCTCGAACATTCGCACCAGTGCGTCGAAGTGGCTCTCGTCGTCTTGGCCGACCTCGGCGCAGAAGCCCGAGTCTTGTTCGCAATAAAAGACCACCAGCTCCGCCAGCCCTCCGGTGGGTCCGCCCGCCTTCTTGTAATCGGCAATGGCCTTCTTGGCCTTGGCGACAGAGATGTCCTGGTTCTTGAAAACATCGGGCCAGAGCCAGCGGCTGATTGTCGCTTTGTAGGGCTTGAGCACGTCATCGCCCAGGCGCAGGCGGGCGTGCAGAAACGCCTGATTGTCCTTGCTGGCGGCATAGAGGTCTTGCAGCAGCCCGAGCAGGCCGTCGCGGTCGAAGTCGGCGAGCTTGGCCTTGATGTCGATCCACGATGGATTCGCCTTCTTCGTTGCCATGGGTGCCCTCAGGTCAACGTTCGGCATCGGGACGGTGGAGCCGAAGATGTACGCCACAGAACCACAATTGATTACCCTGCCGATGCCACCGCGCCGGTTTCAGATGCCGGCAGCGGCTCGACCCTGGGTACATATCCCGAGTCGCCCCACTCGCGATAGTCGACAAGCGACGGTGTTCGCTCCATCGCGCCGAGCGGCTCGATACCCATCGCGTGCAGTCGAGCCAACAATTCGTGCAGCACATCGTCCTTGCGCAGCGACCATGTCGAAGCAAAGCAGCGCCAGAACACCCAGCCTGCCCGTTCTAGGACTCGTTGTCTGCTCATGTCAGCCCGCCACCGATCAGGGCCGTGGAACTCGTCACCGTCGCATTCAAGTGCGAGCCGTGCGTCATCCCCACCCTCGACCACCATGTCGATCCGGAACGAACCGGCCTTCACCTGCGGCGTGACGCGATAGCCACGGTCGAACAGCGCGGTATAGACGTCGCGCTCGAAGCCAGATTCGCACAAGTCGATTAGGCTCATGTCCTCGTCGTTGTTGTCGATGGGCTTGCTGTAGTGCGACAGCAGCGACCGGCGGATGTCCGCGTTCGACAGCTCTTCAAGGCGCACCGACCTCACCAAGTACATACGGTCGCGAGCCCGGCTGGCCGCCACGTTGAACCGCTGCTCGAACATGTTGCCGGACAGAGCGTGATGGCTCGTGGAGTCGGCCACCATCGACAGGAACATGATATCTCGCTCGCTGCCTTGAAACACACGGGCGTCGCCGCATGCGAAGTTTCGACGAGTGAGTTCGTCCATGTCGCACCGAGACCGCACGAGCGTATCGATGTACTGCGCCTGATCGGGGCCTAGCAAGGAGACGACGCCGAGCGAGCGACCCCGAAGCTTGGGGTCGCGCAAGATGGCATCGATCTCGGCTACGATCACGTCGGCCTCTGCCTTGTTGGTGTCCCTGGCAGACCGAACCCCAGCCGCCACGTAGACATCCACCAGCGGCGGATCAATACGCTCGGAAGCCCTCGGCACGCGCAGGGGCTGGATGAAGTTGTCGTAGAACGTCCTGTTGCTGTAAGCGATGATGGGTTGAACGCACCGGAAGTGCTCCCTCAGCATCACCTTCTGGGCGGCAAAAACTGTCGATGCGATGTCGTAGAGCGAGTTCGTCGGATTGAGCACTGCCTGATGCGGTTGGTCGGAAAGAAACCTCGCGCGAAGCGATTGAGTCTTGGCTGCAGAAGTGAAGCCGCCGTCCGGAGAAACCTGCTTGTCGTCACCGACCACGAGAATCTTTGCGCCGCGCAACACGGCGGGAAGCGCCCACAAGTTGGACTGGCTGGCCTCGTCGACAATGACCAAGTGAAAGGCGCCGAGCGTTGCGGGCATGCTTTCAGACACTTTGGCATGACTCATGATCCAGCACGGTACGGCAGCCTGCGCGGCCATCATCGCCTTCTGCGCATCTCGGCGGAACATGGTCGCGTTCGGACCCGTCCCTTTGCCGATCTTGTGAATGGCCGTCCTGTATGTCTGAAGCGCCGCGAGTACGAGTTGCGACGCCGTCTCCTTCGTCGACAACCAAGCTGATTTCGACACCATTCGTTCGTATTGTTTCGCCAACCCATTTGCAACGTCACGCCGACGTGTCCCCAGTGTCAGAAGTTCTTGCCGCGCATCGATCTGGTCGAGATGGTTCTTGATGCGAGCCCAGTTCCAGGCATCCCGCCAGGCCACAGGCAGCACGTGGTCATCACCGGACGCGGCAAGTGGCTGATTTCGCAGTCGCGACGCCAGCCGTTGCCCTCCCGCCGACTCAATGCGCGCGCAGAGTTCCTCCACCTTACCCATCTCGCCCGCGAGCGCCTCAATACGCTTGAGCTCACTGACCAGTTCGGCGTAGGCAGCGACGATGCGTTCCGTTTTCACCTCAGAGTTGCCGAGCTCGTCTTGTACGTACTGCCTGAAGGCAAGGCTGATGGGTCCCGAGGTGCCAGCCAGTTTTTCCTGCAAGGTGGCAAGCCTGGTGGCTGCGACAGCCAGCTCGGATCGGGTCAGATATCGACGGAGGTGCTCACGCACGCCTGCCAGCTCCACGGACCCGCCCCTCAACTCCTTTACTGGCGCTTCGGCGAATACCTTCTCGGCCAGCATCGGCAGGTTCGCGTCGTGGAAGATGGCCAGGCGGTGTGCCTTCTTCGCCGCCACCGCGACCAGTTCGGTCGCCCTTAGTTGCTCAACACCGCCATTCATCGCCGGCACCGACAGCAGCTCCGCGAACTGGTTCCACCGCACGTTGAACGACAGCACCTTGGCGTGCAACCGCACGTAGCGATGAACGTGTTGCCAGTCATCGGGATTGACAGGTACAAGCCCAGCGACACGGATCGCCGACACATGCGCCTTGACGTCCCCTCCCCCCATCGCGAATAGGCCGAACGGCTTGCCCGACTCTGCGGCGCGCTCGACTGCCTGAAGAACTTTGCCGTCTTCGAGCGCGACCGACGGCACCGATACGGGTCTCTGCATGAAGGCCGCTCTTGCTGAAACAAGCTCGTCGATTTCGACGAAAAGCGCCTTGAGCGACTGCTGCTCGCTCGCGAAGTCCGGCCGTCGGCATTTGCGTCGCAACTCGAATACCCAAGGACTCTCCATTGACTCGAGGTCCTTGACGAGCTTGGTGACTTCATCCACGACGGTCAGCATTCGCCTGGCTTCCTCCAGTACCTCCGGCGTCAGCGCGCGGAGGGCGCGTAGGTCGCCATCCGCCTCGGCCTTGTCGATGTCGCGGATGCCCACCAGTACGTCGTGAAGTGCCCCAACGTCTGCGGAAGACAGGAGAGCATGGCTCGATGGAAGCCGGGCAGAAACGTAAACGAGATCGGCGCAGAGCTTCCGCCGGGCTTCGCGCAGAGCCTGTGCCTCCGACGCCGTCAACGGTGGTGCGTGCTGGTCATCCAGCGTCAGCTCGTCGTCGAACCACCCGTGCTGCTCGCGGCCGGAGACGACCAGGTCGGCCATCTTCTGCGCGCGCAACTTCACGCCGTCCACCTCGACGTCCGAGAGTTGCTCCAACGCAATCTCGTCGACTCGTCGGTCGATTCGGGTCAGTTCGGCATGAGCCGCGTCGATGCGATTGCGCGCGTCCTGGATTTCGTCGGCGACGACTCGAGGGTTGAGCTGCGAGAGGTTGTGGATGATCGCTTCGATGGAGGATTGGAACTGCCTCATTCCTTCCTTGTCGCCAGCCATCAGCGCCACGGTCAGGGGTCGAACCGCCTCGGGAATCTTGGACTGCAGTACGTCGAGGGCATGCTCGCCCTTGGAGGTCACGAGCACCTTGCGCCCGGTGGCCAGGTAGTGGCAGACGATGTTGGCAATCGTGTGGGTCTTCCCTGTGCCCGGAGGGCCTTGAACCGCCACGCCAGGCGCCCGTTCGAGCATCTCGACGATGGTTTCCTGCTCCTGGTTGTAGGGCAGCGGAAAGAAGAGCTCGCGCGGTTCACCCTTCTTGCGGGGTGTCCCACACAAGCCTCTGAACGCAATCGACTCGTATTGAATGACATCGTCGGTGGGCGGCGTCACCAGCGCGACTGGGCCAGGCGGAATCACGTCGCCGGATTGCAGCCGAGCCTTGAGACGCTCAATGTCCACAATGAGGTAGTTGTTCGAGCGAATCCGCGTGAACAGCACCCACCCCGGTGTCACCATCAGGTACTCCTGTGGCGCAGGAAGGCCCTGGTACGTCGAGTCGTATCGCCCCTTCTCGTGGAGACTGCCGGCGGTCAGCTTCAAGATCGGCTCGAAGCTGGAGATGTCGAACGGCGTCATTGGGTGTTCGGCCTCGCGTGCCATCAGCAGCTTGGCCTGTTTCTCCACGTCGGCCGCCCCAGGGAGTTGACACGCGCCGAACGCATCGAACTCCAGCCGAGGTTCGATCGCACGCGGCCGGACAGAAAGGGTGTGAGTCTGGCTGTCGAGCTCGATCTCGACCCCCTGCGTCAACAACGGGTACTGGAATTCGATGGTGACGGCACTCGTGCCGCTGTCTGAAACGCGCCCTGCAAATCGCCATGAGGCAATGCCCATGCCCCACACCAGCTCCGACGGCTTGGCCGTTTCTTCGGCTTCGAGCCTGCCCTTGAGTGCAAACAGGTCTCCGTAGAGTGAGATGGCTTTGCGGCGGGGCTTTTCGCCCTCGGCCCAGGCGTACCACATCTGCGTGTACTGCTCAAGCACTTGTGTGGCCCTCGCGCGGCGGTCGGCGTCCGCCGCGGCCGCCTGTTGCTCGCGCATCGTCTTGCCATCAACAG
>JAOTTZ010000539.1 GCA_029864165.1 Burkholderiaceae bacterium | reverse complement strand
AACAGCGCTTGTGCATAGTGGGCGTCCCACGCACTCAACTGTGGTCGCCAAGCCACCACGACGCGCAGCAGCAAGTCCCGGTCGCCGTTCAGGCGCTCCAGAATCGTCTGCACGTCGAACAAGCCAGAGTGCTCAAGCCGCGCCAGCGGGTCATCGACAGATGCCGCTGCGTCCGCTACCGCGCTTTCGACTTGTTGCGGCTCGGGGGTCTCATCAGCCGCGATGACACAGCTTACCTGAGGCCCAAATTGGCGCAACGCTTGCAACAGCACCGCCTTGCTGATCGGTTTGGTCAGATGCGCGTCGCAGCCCGCTTGGGTACTCAAGCGGGCGTCGCTGGCAAAAGCGTTGGCGGTCAATGCAATCACCGGCGTGCGTGGCCAATACTCTGTTTGTTCGAGGCGGCGCAGTTCGCGTGTCGCCGCATACCCGTCCATACCGGGCATTTGCACATCCATCAACACCAGGTCGTACCGCTTCAGGGCGAACTTCTCGACGCCGGCTTGACCGCTGTGGGCAACGTCGATGTGATGGCCGCCATCCCTTAACAGCGCCTCGATCAACATCACGTTGTGCGGGTGGTCTTCCACCAGCAAGATGGCCAACGCAGGCAGCGGGCTATCGCCAATCGGCGGCGCCGCGACGTCACCCGTGTCGGTCGAATCGGCCGACGTCAGCGCCTCTGCTTTTGGCAACGCTGCGGTGAAACAGAAAACAGAGCCTTGGTTGGGCTGGCTCTGGACCGAAATACCCCCGCCCATCATGTGGGCCAGCCGCTGTGAAATCGACAACCCAAGGCCTGTGCCGCCGAATGCTTTGCCGATGTTGGAATCGGCTTGCACGAAGGGTTTGAAGATAGCCCCGAGCTTTTCCGGCGCGATGCCGATGCCACTGTCCTCGACCGCAAACCGGATCAGGTCTGGTTCGGCGGCCTCGCGCGCGACTGTCAGCCGAACGTACCCCGAGGCGGTGAATTTGATGGCGTTGCCTACCAAGTTGACGACGATTTGGCGCAGGCGCTGGCGGTCTCCGAAGACCAGATCATCGACATCTGGCTGGACCAACACCGCAAAGCTCAGACCCTTGTTGAGCGCGCGTGGCGCTAGGAGACTTCGCTGTTCGGCGAGCATGGCACCGAGCGAAAAGGGCGCGCGAATAAGTTCCAGCTGCCCGGCCTCGATTTTTGACAAGTCCAACAGATCGTTGATGAGTGCAAGCAGGTCGTGTCCGGCGTTTTGGAAAATGTCTACATAACGGCGCTGCTCGGGCGTGAGGGGGGTTGCTGCCAGCAACTCGGCCATACCCAGCACAGCATTGAGTGGAGTCCGAAATTCGTGGCTCATATTGGCCACGAACTCGCTTTTCGCTCTACTCGCCGCGTCAGCGATCTCGCGTCGATGCGCCAGTTCCCGGTTCGCGACGCGTAATGCCTGCTGGTGTTGCCACACCCCGGCCAGCAACCCAAGCGCCACCACCGTGATTGGGCTCACCATGTTGACCTGTTGACCCGCCCCAGCCAGCAACCCCAAGTCAAGCAGCAGCAATGCACTCGTTGAGATCAACGCCGCGAACATATGTCCGCTCAGCGATGTGCGCGCCCGCGCCGCGGCCCACAGCATAGGGACACAAGCAATCAGCACCAGCCACGCATCGATAAACCACCGCGCTGGCCGTATCACCAGACCACGGCTTAGACTTTCGTATCCAAGCGCATGCATCACGGTACCGGATCGTGGCCCCAGGGGCGTGAGAACGCTGTCACCGAGCATCGCACTGCCGCCGATGAAGACCGCACGGCCCTTGAACTGCTCCGATAACGAGATTTGATCGGCAACGCCGAGCGCTGCGAGCGCCAATACGTGGAACGGCATCACCCGCAGCGCGTCGTGGTTTGCCGGGTAGTTCAGCGGTACGTAGCCTCGAGCGTCCAGCGGCCACTGATGCGCGCCCACCTGCAATTGGCGCCCTACCTGTTCAAGCGACACCGCCGGGTCCATTGCTGTGACGGCAGCCAGCGGCAGCGACGGCAACAAGACATTGCCGCTGCGGTGCAAAAGCGGCAACCCGCGCACGATACCGTCAGCGTCGGCGCGTACCGAGATCATGCCAACGC
>JAOTTZ010000056.1 GCA_029864165.1 Burkholderiaceae bacterium | reverse complement strand
GACGTGCCGCTGATACGCCCGGCCACAGCGCAGGCGCTGGTCGCGGCCAGCGGTGGCGACAAGCTGGCACTGCTGACGATCGAACTCAGCGACCCAAGCGGCTATGGCCGGGTGCTGCGCGAGGGCGACAGGGTTCTTGCTATCGTCGAACACAAAGACGCCACGCCCGAGCAACGGGAGATTCGCGAGGTCTATACGGGCATCATGGCCGCCCCGACGGCAGCGCTCAAGCGCTGGTTGGCAAAGCTGGGGTGCGACAACGCGCAGGGCGAGTACTACTTGACCGACGTCGTCGCCTTGGCTGTGGCCGAAGGCGTCCCGGTGGTTTGCGCCAGCGCGCGAGACGAGACCGAGGTGCTGGGCGTTAACAGCCCGCTGCAACTGGCCGACCTCGAGCGACGCTTGCAACTGACGCAGGCCCAGGCCCTGATGCAAGCCGGCGTGCGCCTGGCCGACCCGTCGCGTCTTGATGTACGCGGCCAATTGCAGTGCGGTAGCGACGTTGAAGTCGACGTCAACTGCATTTTCGAGGGCCATGTAGTCTTGGGCGATGGTGTACGCATCGGCGCCCATTGCGTGATCAAGAATGCACGTATCTCGGAGAATGCGGTGATACACCCGTTTACGCATATCGACGGCGATTCGAGTGGCGTCAGCGTTGGGCCAGGTTCGCTCATCGGTCCTTTTGCGCGGCTGCGCCCCGGCACAGTGTTGGCCGAGGAGGTGCACATCGGCAACTTCGTCGAGGTCAAGAACAGCCAACTGGGCAAAGGCGCCAAAGCGAACCACTTGGCATATTTGGGCGACGCCACCGTCGGCGAGCGTGTCAACTACGGGGCGGGTAGCATCACCGCCAACTATGACGGCGCGAACAAGCACCGCACGGCCATTGGCGCCGGTGCGCATATAGGCTCCAACTGCGTTCTGGTCGCGCCGGTCACCATTGGCGACGGGGCCACCATCGGTGCCGGCTCGACCATCGGTAAAGACGCCCCTGCGGGGCAGCTCACCCTGGCACGCAGCAAGCAAGTATCGCTAGAGGGGTGGATGCGGCCGCAAAAGAAGCGCTAGCGCTGTTTGCGCTTCGCTCAGCGCCGACTATCTTGTGTAGATCCCGTTTTACGACGTACGAGGTGACTACGCTTGGCTGCGTCGTCTTGCGAAAGCCAGGCTTGCAAGACCAAGACCCAACAAGACAATGCTGCGGGGCTCCGGTACAGCAAGTGCCCTTGTTTGCACAGACAGCGACTGTGTTTCCCCCGTCAACCTAAAGTAATCAAAAGCCACCGCATCGTTGCTGCCGTTGCGGTTGAACGTTACTACAAATTCATTTGAAGTATTGGCGTTCGAGAGATCGTTTGCATCCAAACTGAAGGAATGAATGGCGCTATTTCCAAAGCCATCTTGAAAATTGAATATGCTAGCCTTGAGAACCCCGTTAAATAAAACACTGAACTGTCCCAGTTGCGAAGCTTGGAGGTCGGCCACATCCACTTCAAATGTGGCCCACACTAAGTTCTCAGTCAGCGAGAAAACAACATCAAAGGTCGCCGGTAGCGGACTAAAAAGTGCCGAGTAAAAGTCTGTTTGTTGGGCGCCATTGGTGGCACCCAGCTCGGTCAAACTTCTGTTGTCAGTCGTGAAAGAGAACGCTCCGGTAACGCCGTTGTCTGCAATACCAATGCCATACCCGTCGTTATCGCCAACATATATATCGACCGTTGCGGCATTGACGATTCCAGTAAGCATCCAACCGAGCAAACATATGAACTTTTTCAATTTACTTTCTCCCAAATCAAGAGTTAGGAGCGCCCTGCAAAGAACGCGTGAACGTAAATATTTTAGAGTGACGTACCGTTAGGTAACCGATTGAACATAGCGATTACCTTGCCTTTTGTGAAATATTCACCATCCCCGCGAGGTTTGTCACCGATCTGGCCCAAGAAAATGAATCCCTTGCTGAGCGCTTCGGTCCAGGCGAAGCTCAGCTCAGCTGCAGAACAAAGACGACAAGCGCGCCGCACGCGCCACTTGAAGTCAAGCACAAAGCAGGGTAGTGGTTTATGGTCGGCCAGAGCCGCGCCGGCAGCCGCTAGCGCGCTCGGCGTTGTTGGGCAAGCACTGTCAGCCTAGTAGACGCAGTTGAGGCGGGGAAGGTCATCCAAGCTGGTGCGTCCTAGCCAAAACTGTCGGAATCTGTGGGCGATGCGCTGTGCGCACTGGTCAGCTTGGCCAGTGGGTGATGCTGACGCGTTGCCCACCGCGCCGGCCTTTGCCGACAAGCCCCGCACAGCCTTGCCAGCGTGATCTGAAGTCAAAGATACAAGGTTCAATCATCCGACGGCGGGTTCACGGACCAGCGCTGCTTGACCTCGCCTGTGCTGCCCACGCTTTCCAGGTGAACGCCGAAGCCCCAAAGGCGCGCCACATGCCGGAGGACTTCTTGCGCACTGTCGTGCAGTGGACGTTCGTTGTGCTGGACATGGCGCAGAACCAGCGAACGGTCGCCTCGCAACTTGACGCTCCAGACCTGGATGTTGGGCTCGCGGTGACCTAGGTCGTACTGTTTGGCCAAGGCTTCACGCACGTGACGATAGCCACTTTCGTCATGGATCGCGGCGACTTCGAGTTCGTCTTCGTCCGCGTCGTCGACGATACTGAAAAGACGGAAGTCGCGCATCAGCTTGGGTGAGAGGAACTGCCCGATGAAGCTCTCGTCCTTGAAGTTGCGCATCGCGTGGTCCAGCGTCGGCAACCAGGGTTGGCCGGCAATTTCAGGAAACCAACTCCGGTCCTCCGCGGTAGGTTGCTCGCAAACGCGTTTGATGTCGGTGAACATCGCAAACCCGAGGGCGTAGGGGTTGATGCCGCTGTAGGCCCTGTTTCCCACCGGGGGTTGGTAGATCACGTTGGTATGCGACTTTAACCACTCCATCATCATGCCGTCGCTGAGAAAGCCGTCGTCGTACATGGTGTTGAGCAATTGGTGGTGCCAGAAGGTTGCCCAACCTTCGTTTATCACTTGCGTTTGGCGCTGCGGGTAGAAGTATTGCGCCACCTTGCGCACAATGCGCACCACCTCGCGTTGCCAGGGTTCCAGCAATGGGGCGTTCTTCTCGATGAAATACAGCAAGTTTTCTTGCGGTTCTTCGGGGAAGCGTTTGGCCTCGGCACCTTCGGACACGCGTTCGGCTTTCTTGGGCAGGGTGCGCCAAAGATCGTTGACCTGTTGCTGGGCATAGGCTTCGCGCTCTTCGCGGCGCAGCCGCTCCTGCGTGAGCGAAAGTTTTCCTGGCCGTCGGTAGCGGTCAACACCATGGTTCATTAGCGCGTGACAACTGTCGAGCACTGCCTCCACCGCGTCGAGTCCATGGCGTTCCTCGCAGTCGGCAACGTAGTTCTTTGCGTAGACCAGGTAATCGATGATCGACGACGCATCGGTCCACATGCGAAATAGATAATTGCCTTTGAAGAAGCTGTTGTGGCCATACGCCGCGTGCGCGATGACCAGCGCTTGCATGGCCATCGTGTTTTCTTCCATCAGGTAGCTGATGCAAGGGTTGGCGTTGATGACGATCTCGTAGGCCAAGCCCATGTGGCCGCGGCGGTAGTTCTTTTCGGTGGCGATGAACTCCTTGCCGTAGCTCCAATGGCGGTAGTTAACCGGCATGCCGACAGAAGCGTAGGCGTCCATCATCTGCTCTGCAGTGATGATCTCAAGCTGGTTGGCGTAGGTGTCCAGCTCATAGCGTTCAGCGGTTTGCTTGATTACTTCGTGGTAGCGCTCGATCAACTCGAACGACCAATCGCTGGGCGAGGGCAGCGGTTCGATGCGGCGCGACTTCAGCGGCAGGGGCTTGGTCGTGCTCATGCAGGCGCGCTCTCTTTCTTGAACAATTCGCGAAACACCGGGTAAATCTGCGTTGCCTCGGTAACCTTGCGCATTGCGAAGTGCTTGACCTCGTCGGTCAGCAGGGCGTACTCGTCCCACAGATTTTGCTCTTCCTCGGCCACTTGCAGGTATGCGAAGTAACGACACATGGGCAGCAGTTGCTCGGCCAAAAGAAGACGGCAGCGGCCGCTGTCGTGGTGCCAGTTGTCACCGTCGCTGGCCTGCGCGCCGTAGATGTTCCACTCGTCGCGCGGATATCGAGCGTGCGCGATTTCGATCATGAGGTCCAATGCACTCGAGACGACCGTACCGCCGGTCTCGGTGGCGTGAAAAAAGCTGTCTTCGTCCACCTCTTGTGCCTGAGTGTGGTGGCGTATGAAGACGAGGTCGATCTTTTCGTAATGGCGCGTCAGGAACAAATAAAGCAGAATGAAGAAACGCTTGGCCAAATCTTTGCGCGCTTCGTCCATCGAGCCTGACACGTCCATCAGGCAGAACATCACCGCTTTGGAGCTGGGCATGGGCACACGCACGCGGCTGCGATAGCGCAGGTCGATAGGGTCGAGGTAAGGGATACGAGCCAGCCGCGCCCGCAGCGCGGCAATTTCGTGCTCGAGCGAACTGATCTCGCGCGAATGTGGACTTGGGTCGAGGTGACGTTTAAGGTGCGCCAAGCGGTCTTCAAGGTGCCGCAAATCGCGGCGCGAACCCGCGCCGATAGCAATGCGTCGCCCGATGGCCCCGCGCATCGACCGCAGTACGTGCAGGTTGCTGGGGTTGCCGTCGCTGGAGATTCCCGCGCGATAGCTTCTATATTCGGGCACTTCAGCAAGGTGCGTGCGCTCTAGGTTGGGCAGGGCCAGATCGTCGAAGAAGGCCTGAATGAACTCTTCCTTGCTCAGGTGGAATACGAAGTCGTCGTCGCCCTCACCGCTGTCGCTGGCTTGACTACCCCCAGCTCCCGAACCGCCGCCGCTCGGGCGCTC
This sequence comes from Burkholderiaceae bacterium, assembly GCA_029864165.1. Taxonomy (GTDB): domain Bacteria; phylum Pseudomonadota; class Gammaproteobacteria; order Burkholderiales; family Burkholderiaceae_C; genus CAIKUF01. The sequence goes on along the minus strand of JAOTTZ010000056.1, from coordinate 3,378 downwards.
GATACGGTCGCCACGCACGTAGTCTTGGTTGCCAGGGTGCACCATCTCGCGGTTGCCGCCGCTGCCGTGACCGAACACAGGCTCGGCGATGTCGCGCTTGGGTATGTGTATGTTCTCCCCGCGCTCCAGGTCGCGAATGCCGCGCCCGTCGATGGCGCGTTTGACCGCTTCGCGTATCTGCTCTTTGTGCCGGCGCAAGAAGCGTTCGCGGTTACCGATCGACTTGTTCTTGCCCGCTAGCCGCCTGTCGATGATGTGTTGAAGCATGATTAGGCCTCGACGCAAACGCGCGAACTCAACTGCTTTTGCGCACTCGCAAGTACCACTCGCACAGCAAGCGCACCTGCTTGGGCGTGTAGCCCTTATCGACCATGCGGTTGACGAAGTCTTCATGCTTGCGCGCTTCGTCGGCGCTGGCCTTGGCGTTGAAGCTGATCACCGGCAACAGCTCTTCGGTGTTGGAGAACATCTTCTTCTCGATCACAGTGCGCAGCTTTTCGTAGCCGGTCCACACGGGGTTGTTGCCGGCGTTGTTGGCGCGAGCGCGCAAGACGAAATTGACGATTTCGTTGCGGAAATCCTTAGGGTTGCTGATGCCGGCGGGTTTTTCGATCTTTTCTAACTCGTCGTTGAGCGAACCGCGGTCGAACACCTCTCCGGTGTCGGTATCGCGGTACTCCTGGTCTTGAATCCAGTAGTCGGCATAGGTGACGTATCGGTCGAAAATGTTCTGACCATACTCGCTGTAGCTCTCTAGGTACGCAGTCTGGATTTCCTTGCCGATGAACTCTGCGTAGCGTACCGACAGATGCTCCTTGATGAAGGCCAAGTATCTTTGCTCGGTCTCGGCGGGAAACTGCTCACGCTCGATTTGTTGTTCGAGAACGTACATCAAGTGCACGGGGTTGGCCGCCACTTCGGTGCTGTCGAAGTTGAAGACTTTCGAAAGAATCTTGAACGCAAAACGCGTCGAGATCCCGCTCATGCCTTCGTCGACGCCGGCGTAATCGCGGTACTCCTGGTAACTCTTGGCGCGCGGGTCGGTGTCTTTGAGGTTGTCGCCGTCGTAGACCATCATTTTGGAGTAGAGCGACGAGTTCTCGGGTTCCTTTAGGCGTGTGAGCGCCGCCAATTGCGCCATCATTTTCAGCGTCCCCGGCGCGCAAGTCGCGCTGTGCAGCGACGAATGGCGCAGCAGCTTTTCGTAGATCTTCACCTCTTCGCTGACACGTAGGCAGTACGGTACCTTGACGATGTAAATGCGGTCCAGAAAAGCTTCGTTGTTCCTATTGTTACGAAACGCCTTCCACTCGCTCTCGTTGCTGTGCGCGAGTACGATGCCGTCAAACGGAATCGAACCAAAACCTTCGGTGCCCTTGTAGTTTCCTTCTTGCGTTGCCGTCAGCAGTGGGTGCAACACCTTGATCGGCGCCTTGAACATCTCGACAAACTCCAACAAGCCCTGGTTGGATAAGCACAATCCCCCCGAGTAGCTGTACGCGTCTGGGTCATCTTGCGAGTAGGTTTCGAGCTTGCGAATATCGACCTTGCCGACCAGGGCGGAGATGTCCTGGTTGTTTTCATCGCCCGGCTCGGTTTTGGATACCGCGATTTGTTTCAAGATCGACGGGTGGCGCTTGACAACCTTGAACTTGCGAATGTCGCCGCCAAACTCTTCGAGCCGCTTGACTGCCCAGGGCGAGAGTATGCGGTTCAAGTAGCGGCTCGGAATACCGTACTCCTTCTCCAGGATCGCGCCGTCTTCGGACGTGTCGAACAGGCCCAGCGGAGACTCATTCACCGGCGAACCCTTGATGGCGAAAAAGGGCACTTCCTGCATCAACTGTTTGAGACGTTCGGCGATCGAACTTTTGCCGCCACCCACAGGCCCTAACAAGTACAGGATTTGCTTGCGCTCCTCCAATCCCTGAGCGGCATGGCGAAAGTAACTGACCACTTGCTCAATGGCGTCTTCCATGCCGTAGAACTCGGCGAACGCCGGGTAGCGCTTGATGACCTTGTTGGCGAACAGGCGCGACAGGCGTTGGTCGTTGCGCGTGTCGATCACTTGCGGTTCACCAATAGCCTTGAGCATGCGCTCGGCCGCGGTGGCATAGGCAAGTGGATTGCGCTTGCATTCGGTGAGGTAATCTTCTAGCGAGATTTCCTCTTCGCGGGTCCGTTCGTAACGCGCGGCGAAACTACTGATGATGTCCATGCTGGCCTCCGGTGTGTAGCGCAAAGCGATGCCGCGGAAAAGTCCTCTGGCAACGCTTGGGAAGTTCTGATGAAGTCCCGCACGCCAAACGACGGGGCGCCATCAGAGCTTTCCTAGCCACCGGCATGTTTTTTCAGTTCATTTAGCTTCGTTGATTTGGCTCCGTGAGAATCGATCAAAAGAGTCTGAAAAGGGTGTCAGTTTCAGCCGACCTCGCCATTGTGTTCAGAATGCCTTCTCGCTCCGGCTTTGTCACCACTTATCGGGCCTTCAAGGCGTAACAATTTAACGGCAGCCCCGCTTGTGGCGCCGCAAGTGGATACCTCGGGCCCGCGCCAGGGTAAGCAAGTTAACCTTCGCCTCATCATCGGCTAATCCAAGCTTAATCTACCCGATGTACCGTTGCGCCTTCTGGACGCCCGGTGTCCGTTCATTATTTGTAAAGGAGAGCCCGTGAACCTGAAATACCTAACGCTTGGTTTGGCCGCCTTCAGCCTCGCTGCCGCTGGGAGTTGTTCTGCCTTCAGCCTCGACCCATCCACTTGGCTGAGCAAGGACAAGCAAAGCACGCATGAAGCATCAAACGCCGGCAGCACGGCGCCCCCCGCCGCAGTGCCGCCGGCTCCCGTCGCGCCGCTTCCGGCCAACGCCGTGCCTAACTACCGTGCCATCGTGCAGCAGTCGGGGCCGGCGGTCGTGGGAGTCACGGTGGAGGGCAGCCACCAGACGGAACTTGGCAAAATGCCGCCGGGCATGGAAGACCCATTCTTCCAGTTCTTTCGTGGATTGCCCGGCTTTGAGGGGCGCTTGCCATGGCCTAGACAAGGGGGTGAGCGGGCTTTTCGCGGCCAAGGCTCGGGCTTCATTCTCAGCAGCGACGGCTTGATACTTACCAACGCACACGTGGTGCGCAACGCCAAAGAGGTGACCGTCAAGCTCAGCGACCGGCGCGAGTTCAAGGCCAAAGTGTTGGGTGCCGACCCGGCGACCGACGTCGCGGTGCTGCGCATCGACGCCAAGAACCTGCCTGTCGTGCGGCTCGGCGATGTACGGCAATTGCAAGTGGGCGACCCCGTGCTGGCCATAGGCTCGCCGTTCGGTTTTGAGCAAACCGCGACGCAGGGCATCGTCAGCGCCAAGGGCCGCTCGCTGCCGGGTGA
>JAOTTZ010000538.1 GCA_029864165.1 Burkholderiaceae bacterium | reverse complement strand
ATTACCAGGAACGAGCGCAAGGGCTTGCCGGTGACCTGCACCAGCGTGATCGGGCCGGTCAGTGTGGCCTGGCCGCTGCGCATCGAGGTCAGCGCTGCTTCGCGGCGGTTCGCCTCGGACGCCACGTCCAGCCCCACCGAGGCGTAGTTGCGCTCCACCGGCTCGATGAGCTCGATGACGAAACGCTCGCCGTCGTGCGGCGCCAGCTGGCGCACTTTGAAGTCAGGCCAGCCGTCGTGCCCCGCGCGCTCGACGAAGGCCGCTTCGTCGGCCTGCGGCACACGCCAGATCACGCCGAAGCCGCGCGCGCCCGGGAACTCGCGGTCGGTCTCGCGCGAGGCGGTGTAGAGCCGGAAGGCCTCGCGCCCGATGTGGGCACCCTGGGGGCTGACCGCTGCGCCGCGTACGGCGCGCAGGCCGTACTCGTAGAGCGCCAGGCGCGCCGACACGTCAGCCCCGACACGCTGGGCCAGCGCATCGAAAGCCCCTTCGGCGTGTTCGCGGTTGTGTTTGGCCTGCCACGACGCGGCGGCAGCGGCCAGTAGCAGGCCTGCGCACAGTGTCGCAACGCCGGCCAGGGTCGCGCGGCCGATACGCTTCACACCAGCTCCATGGGCCGGCTCTGCGCGGCCGCTGGTAAGACGGCGCGCGCCAGCGACGGGGCATCCACGTCGTCGATGTCCAGCCAACAGGCGCGGGCGCGGCCTTGCGCCTTGGCTGCGTACAAGGTCTGGTCGGCGCTGCGCAGCAGCGCGTCCGCCTGATGTTGCAGGCTAGATTGGAAACGCGAATCGGGCGAGGGCTCTGTCCAGGAAAGACTGTCGGCGTCGTAACACCCGACACCGACGCTCACGCTCACGTGGCGCGAGTTGGGCGAAGCCTCGTGCGGCATGCCGGGGCGCTCGACCACATCCAGCATTCGCCGCGCCATGTGCTTTGCACCGGCGCCGGGCCTATTCGGCAGCAGCAGTACGAATTCCTCGCTACCATAGCGGGCCACTAAATCGGCCGGACGCAGCGCTGCGTCGCCGTTGGTGGCAAAGCGAAGCTGGCCCAGACCCGACAAGATGAGATGCGCCCCATCACCTGGATAAGCTTGGGGTCGTCGTCGACCAGGAGCAGACTGCATTTCATCCTGCGAAAAGGTTGGTCATCAACGGATGTGGCTGCACTCGGACGCGGCCAGGACTCGTGACCGCCTCAGGCCGTCGCGAGCACTGCGGGTTGGATCTCGCGGGCCAATTCCGGCTTTTCCGAGTTGGCCGCGTCCAACCACCAGGCTTGCGAACGTCCGCCCCGGCGGGCAGCCTCTATCGCCAGCAATGCGCTCTCCTGCAGATGACGCGGCCGCCTGACCGTCTGCTCGTCCGGTATGAAGGCCGAAGTGCCGGTGGGACCATTCCAACCTGGGCTTTGTTCGTCGTAGCAGCCGATTCCAGCACTCACCGTGACATGATTCGAGATTGTCGATGCAGCATGCGCAATGGCGAGCGCTTCGACCGCATCGATGACCCGTCGGGCGGCGTGTTCCGCGTCGACGCGTGTCGTATTGGGCAGCAGCATGGCAAAGACATGGTGGTCGAATCGAGCCGTCAAATCCTCCGGCCGGCTGCCAATGTCGCGCACCGCTTGCGCCACTGCCAGCAGGCATTCGTCACCGGCACGCCGACCGTGCCGTTCGATCAGCAAGTCGAAGTGGTCGATCTCGAACATCGCAGTCGCGATCGGGTGACCGAAGCGAAGGCCGCGACGCCATTCGCGGTCGAGAATGTCCTCGAAATGACTCCGGCTGGCCAGCTTGGTCATCGGATCGACCTTCGAGATTCCGCGAAGCTCGTCTGCCAGGCTCTTGAGACGCAGATGCGTCTTCACTCGCGCCAGCAGGAGTTGCTCGCTGACGGGCTTGGCGACGAAATCGCAGGCCCCGGCCTGGAAGCCAGCCAACTCGAAGTCTGTGCCATTGTGCGCCGTGACAACAATCACGGGAATGTCGCGAAAGTCCGGATCGGCCTTGATCAGCTTGCATACCTCGAACCCGTCCACACCGGGCATCTCCGCGTCAAGCAGAACGATGTCGGGCGCGGCTTGGCTCATGGCCTTCAGTGCCGCCCGGCCGTTCGTA
>JAOTTZ010000537.1 GCA_029864165.1 Burkholderiaceae bacterium | reverse complement strand
CGGCAGCGACACGGCCAGGCGAATCCGTCACGCGCTGGAGCAACCGCTGACGCTCGATGATCACACCGTCGACGTGGGCGCGGGTGCGGGCGTGGCCAGCTTCCCGAAAGATGGCGACGATGCCGATACCTTGCTCGGGCGCGCGGAGGTTGCGATGTATGCGGCCAAATCCAAGCAGTCGGGGGTAGTCGTGTATGACCCGACGCTCGATTCGTCGAGCCAACACTCCCTCTCGCTGCTGACCGAGCTACGCACCGCCGTCGACAACGAACAGTTGCGGCTTTTCCTGCAACCGAAGATCGCACTCGACAGCGGGCGTGTGGTGGGTGCCGAGGCGCTCGTGCGCTGGCAACATCCGCAGCGCGGCATGGTCCAGCCGATGCAATTCATTCCGTTTGCCGAGCAGACGGGTTTTATTCGCGTACTCACCGGCTGGATGATCGAACAATGTTCCTCACGCAGTCGCACGCTGCGCGCACAAGGATTGGATCTCAAATTTGCCATCAACCTGTCGACCCGCGACTTGCTCGACCAGGACCTGCCCGCCAGGCTAGAGCGATTGTTGGCATGCGATGCGATGGACCCACGCTTGCTATGCATGGAAATCACCGAGAGCGCGATCATGGACGATCCCCAACGCGCCATGCGGACGCTGCGGCAGCTGCACGACATGGGTCTGCGCCTGTCAATCGATGATTTTGGCACCGGCTATTCATCGCTGGCCTACCTAAAGCTGCTGCCCATACACGAGTTGAAGATCGATAAGAGCTTCGTGATGGCCATGGAGCGCGACCGCGCCGACCTGAAGATCGTGCGATCGACCATCGACTTGGCGCACAACCTGGGCCTGAGCGTGGTGGCCGAAGGGGTAGAAAACGCGCAGACATGGGCAGTGCTGTCGGCGTTGAAGTGCGACGAAGCGCAAGGCTATTTCATGGCCAAGCCCATGCCTGAGGCCGACTTCGCCGACTGGATGGCAACCTGGAAGCCGCCTGAGGTGAAGCTGGCATCGGTCTTTGCGACTTTGGTTTGAGCCGCTGCGCCGGTGCGCTAACACCGGCAGCGGGCAGGTCGTGCGGCGCGGTGCGCCGTTGGATGTGGCATATGCCTGCCTGCGTGGCTGCGTCGCGCTGGCTCTTGCCCTCTGAACGCGGGATAGCGCGCTGTATTTGCTGGCGTCTTGCTTTTGAGAGGCGAGCCCACTTCAGTGGTTTCCACGGTTTTTCGGGCGCTAATCCGAGCTTGGAAGTTGGCTGATACCCCCTAGGCTAGTGCTCGTGCCGTTGAGAGAAAAGGCAACTCGCTCGTGAAACAATCCATCAAGGCGTTCGCCGCTGCTGCGCTGGCGCTTTACTGCGCGGCAGCCGCCGGCGACCCAGGGTACTACGTCGTCACGGCCTACAGCAACCCGGGCCTGCGGACGGCTGACTTCCGGTACTGGACGGTCAAGCAGCCGGGTTCGGCCGAGGTCATATGGCCCGAGATCGGCCTGGGCTGGAACGTCAACGGCCGCTGGTATACCGAAGTGCTGGCGAGCTACATAGGGTCGTCCAAGTTCGCCACTCGGCTCAGCACCCTAAACTGGCAGAACGATCTCTTGTTGACGCAGGGCCAGTATCCATTCGACCTCGCGCTCCACACGCTGCTCGTGATACCGGAAAAATCCACCAGCGCAAATCTGTTCGAGTTCGGCCCGGCGCTGCAGACTGATATTGGGCGAACGCAAGTTAACGCCAACGTGTTCTTTGAGCGCAGCATGGGCGCGCCTTCCTCGAAGCCGACCCAATTGAAATACCAGTGGCAATTGCGGTACCGCTGGAAACCGTGGCTGCACTTCGGTGCGCAAGGCTTCGGCGAACCCGGGCCGTGGGACCACTGGTCGCCGCGGGACGCGCAATCACACCGCCTTGGACCGGCAGTTTTCGGCACCTTGCCCGCTGGCGCAGGGTCGTTCGCGTGGCAGGCGGCGTACCTCACCGGGTCGACCTACGCCAAACACGGCAAGATGTTTACGATGCAGGTGAAGTACGAATTCTAGGAACTGCGGAGGGCCGGCATCAAGTACCGTTCCTGACGCGACGGATGGTGTCGCGGTACGGCGGTACCAGGCGAGGTTCGGGAGCGA
>JAOTTZ010000055.1 GCA_029864165.1 Burkholderiaceae bacterium | reverse complement strand
ATGCGGTTCCCGACCCTGCGAATCCTGACCCCGCCGCTGCTGCTGCTGCTGCGGCTGCCTGCAAAAGTAACCGCATCTGGGCGCAGGTCCTTGCCAATGGCTATGGGCTGTTGTTTCAAGAGTGCGTTGGAGCGGTACTCCCAATGGAGAAGCGTATTTGGGCCGAACCCGAGGCCAAGGCGGCCGATCTGGTGACGCAGATCGACAACTTTATTGTCGCTAGCGGATTCTCGACCAAGGATCTCGTGACAGTGCTGATCGGTACGCACGACATCAAGGAAATTTACGAGACCGGTGGTTCAGACGCTGATGCAAAGGCCGCTGGTGCTTTGGTGGCGAGACAAGTCAACCGCATCGCCGACGCCGGCGCCAAGGTGATCGTCTCGACGCTGCCCGAACTGGGCGTGACGCCCTACGGCATCGGCAAGGGTGCCGATGCTGACTTGCTGAACAACCTGACCGCCAGCTTCAACCTCGAGTTGCTCAGGAACTTGACCAACGACGGCCGCAAGATCGGCCTGGTCGAGGCCGACAGAATGGTGCGCAATATTCTGAACGCGCCGGCGAGCAATGGGTACGTCAACTGGACACAGGCGGCTTGCGTTGTCCCGCTGCCTGGTTGTACAGATGCCGCCGGCGATCTGGACGTGGATAAGACCACTACCGCCAACGCTGGTCAGCCGGCCAGTGCGACCACGTGGCTTTGGGCCAGCGAACTTCAGCTTAGCGTCAGCGGTCACGCCAACCTGGGTAATCTGGCGGGTACAAGGGCTCGCAACAACCCGTTTTAGTTTTTCATGGCGCCGGTTTGTTTGCGTTGCGCACGCTCGCTGCGCGATCCTGAACGGCCCATTGCAGCAAGGCCTCCAACGCGGGTCGCGCTGCATGCGCGCTCGGATGGTTGACGACCGCAACCAGCACATAGCGCTGACCCGAGCGCGACAACACGTACCCTGCCATTGCATTGACGTCACGCAGCGAGCCCGTCTTTATGTGCGCCCGACCGGCCACTGCGGTGGCTGTTGAGCTGCGCAAGGTGCCGTCCAACCCGTAGATGGGCAGTGAACTCATCAACTCGGGCATGACTGGGCTGGCCCACGCGTGCCGCAGCAGATCCCCCAAAAGACGGGCGCTCAGGCGCGAGTCGCGAGAAAGGCCTGAGCCGTTGTCGACCACCGCTGCAGCGGCGTTACCGTCGCCCAGACGCGAACGCAACCAGCGCTTCACTACTTGACGCGCTGCTTCGCGCGTGCCCTCGCCCACGACTTGCAAACCTAGCGTTAAAAAAAGTTGCTGCGCCATCACATTGTTGCTGAACTTGTTGATGTCGCGCACGACCTGTGCCAGCGGTACTGAGTCGAAAACGAAGCGGGGTGGCGTGCTGGGCGCCACGCCGTCGCGCACACGACCGGTGAGCCGACCACCGAGCTCGCGCCACAACGCTTCGATAAGCCTTGCGTTGTAGCCGTGGGGGTCGGCATAGGCCAGTATCCAAAGCTTTTCGCCGCAACGTGCTGGGTAGTTGCCCAGAAAGCGAATGCGTGCCGGGTCGTCGGTATCGATTTTGAGCGCAGCACGCCAGTCATCGCATGGGCCGGACACGAGTGGTGCACTCGTGTCTATGCTTACTCCCGCTAACTTTGGTTCGGCGGTGATGCGGGCTTTGCCGCGCGTCGGCTCAGGTACGAAGTTGAGCAAGATCGACTTGTAGTTCAGCAGCAGCGCATCGGGCTGGGCGTTATATGCCCTCAGGGGCTCGCCGTCGAAAGCAGACTCGGATTGGCCTGACGCGGTGAACGCGCTGCGGTCGAGCACGATGTCGCCGCGTATCTCGTGCACACCCTGTTGCTGCACCCTGCGCAGCAACAGCCATGTGCGCTCAAGCACCAGGGTAGGGTCGCCGCTGCCCTTGATGATCAGGCTGCCTTCGAGTACGCCCTGCGGCTGCCGCAGCGCGCCTTGCAGCCAGACGGGGGTCTGCCAATTCCAGGTGGGGCCCAGCAAGTCGAGTGCGGCATAGGTTGTCACAAGCTTCATCAGCGAGGCGGTGTTCACGGGTTCGCTGGCCTGCCACGCCAGGCGGGGCGCGCTGGCGCCGCCGCTCTCGCCCACTTCTTGCACCAGGACGGACATGGCGCTGGTCGGTATCTCGGCGCGCTTCAACGCGGCCACGACCTCTGGTGGTAAGCGCGGCGGGGCGGCCGCCACATGGGCGGCGCAGGACAATACGCACGCCAGCGATAGGCATCGAAACGGTGACATCACAGGGCGATCTTACGGGCGCGGGACGCTGCTCTAAACTGGGCCCATGATTTTCCGCTGCCGGGTGCTCACCGCGACGCGCCGGGTCCGTCCAACTGGTAGAAGATGGCTCGTACCGTGACCGCTCTGCTTGCCTTTGACACGGCCACCGAGCGTATGCACGCCGGATTGGCTGTCGGCGGGCGCTCGTGGTTGCGCGACGGCGAGGGCGGTGCACAAGCTTCGGGCCAGTTGATTGCTTGCCTGTTGCAACTGTTGGCCGATGCGGGTATCACCGTGCGTGATCTAGACGCCATCGCTTTCGGCTGCGGCCCCGGCGCATTCACGGGCTTGCGCACGGCCTGCTCCGTGGCGCAGGGCTTGGCTTTGGGCGCGGGCAAGCCGATCATCGCCATCGACACGTTGATGGCAGTGGCCGAGGATACGCGCGCTCGCATCGGTGTTGACGATGTGTGGGTCGCTATGGACGCCCGCATGGATGAGGTTTACGCCGCGCGTTACCGGCACGTTGCCGGGCAATGGCAACCCATGGAAAAGCCGGCGCTGTACACGTTGCCGGCTTTGCACGCGCAGTGGCAAACCCGCCCTCCTTTGTGTGTGGCTGGCACGGCAGTATCTGCGTTCGGCGAGCGGCTGCGTGTGGGCGCTGCGCCTACGCTGGCGGATGCCATGCCGCGTGCCCAAGCCCTGTTGGCGTTGGCAAAGGTACAGTGGTCTCAGGGGGGCATCGCCGATGCGGGTCAGGCGTTGCCGCGCTATTTGCGCGACAAGGTCGCGCTGACGACTCAAGAGCGTGAGGCCGTCAAGGCAGCCGATTGAATACTTCTTGGCGGTCCAAGTCCGGACAGGTCCGCAGACTGGCGGAGCTCGAGACAATGCATCTCGATGCAGTGCTCGCAATCGAGCATCGGGCTTACCCTGTGCCGTGGACGCGCGGCAACTTTGTCGACGCGCTCAACGTTGGCTACTTAGGGCGGCGCTTGCTCGGTGCCAATGAGCATTTGTTGGGCTATTTCGTTGTGATGCAGGGGGTCAATGAGATGCACGTCCTCAACTTGACCGTCGCGCCCGAACAGCAGGGGCGTGGACATGGTCGCCACATGCTTGACGAGTTGGTGAAGCAGTGTCGCCAGACTCGCACCGGCGAGTTGTTGCTGGAAGTGCGTGAAGGCAACGCGCGCGCGCGCAAGTTTTACGCTCGTTACGGTTTGAGCGAAATCGGTGTGCGCAAGGCGTACTATCCTGCCCCATCGGGCGCGCACCCGCAACAACGCGAAGACGCGGTGGTGATGAGCTTGAAATTGCGAGATAGAGTGTGATGAGCTGGACGCAACGACAACGCGCGATGCTTGATGAGATGGGGCTGCGCGTGTGGCTGCCCGAAGCGACCACACCTGCAGCGGTTCACGACGACCCCAGTAACAGGACGGCCGCGGTCGCGAGTGCCAAGCGCACCGCTGGCGTCGTTGGCGAGCATTCAGCTCACCCGGCCTCGACAGTCGCTGCGGGCACCCTGGGTGCGCGTCCCGCGGGTGTTGCGCAGATGAACTGGTCTGAACTGCGTACGGCCGTCGCGGCTTGCACCGCATGCGGCCTGTGCCGTGGCCGCACCAATACCGTGTTCGGCATGGGCAACGAGCGTGCGCACTGGATGATCGTCGGCGAAGCGCCAGGCGAGCAAGAAGACTTGCGTGGCGAGCCCTTTGTCGGCAAATCCGGGCAGTTGCTCGACAATATGTTGCGCGCGGTGCATTTGACACGCAGCGAGGCGCCGCCTGAACAGCAGGTGTACATTGCCAACACGGTAAAGTGCCGGCCCACCGGCAACCGCAATCCCGAACTCGCCGAGTTGGCCCAATGCGAACCCTACCTGGTGCGCCAAATCGAGTTGGTCCGCCCGAAGATAATCCTTGCCATGGGGCGCGTCGCAGTGCAATCTCTGTTGCGCAGCAGTGAGCCTATAGGCAGGTTGCGCGGGCGTGTGCACCGCTACCAGGGCGTGCCACTGGTTGTAACTTACCACCCGGCCTACTTGCTGCGGAACTTGGAAGACAAGGCCCGCGCGTGGGAAGATCTGTGTCTGGCCGTTGAGGCGGTGAAGCAAACGCGGGGTGATGATGAAGGTTGAGCAAGTGGGAGACCGTCGTTGCTGGGATCTGCTGCCCTGTATCGTCATGGTGATCGGCCCCGACGGTGCGGCCAGCCAAGTCAATCGCGCCTACAGCACGCTGACCGGTGTCGCGTGCGAGGCCGCCCTTGAGAAAGGCTGGATGACCGCTTTGGAGTCGGCTTCGCAAGCCGAAATACTGCAAGCACTGGCCCAAAGACACGACTTTACACTTCAGTTGCGCATGTTACGTGTTGATGGCCAAATGGGTTGGATTGGCTGCACGGCCCACTGGCAGGCAGACGCTGGCTCTTTCGTTTGTGTGCTGCACGATGTGTCGCCCGAGGGGCTTGCGGCGTTATCGGCCCGAGCCAAGGCTGAACAATTGCGGCTGCTGGCTGACAACTTGCCGGTGCTGATCGCCTACTACAGCGCAGTGGACTTCAAGTGCCTGTTCGCCAACAAGCAGTATGCGCAGACTTTTGGCTTCGACGTGCATTCCATTGTCGGAAACACCGTTGAAAAGGTGATTGGCGAGGCTGCGGCTCAGCAAATAAGGCCGTACGTTGAGCAGGCGATTCGAGAGCGCAAAGCCGTTTCGTACGAGCGCCAGTTGCCCGCAACCGCCAGCGGCGGGCCGCGTTGGATCGAGGTCAATCTTGTCCCCCATCATGACGCGGAGGGCGCTGTCGTGGCGGCCTACGTGTTGATCACAGACATCAGCAAGCACCGGCGCGCCGAGCAAGCCATGCGCGAATCGGAAGATCGGTTGGCCAAGTTCATGCAAGCCAGCGCAGAGGGAATCCTGTTCCACCAAGACGGCGTCATCATGGACGCCAACCCGTCGGCTTGCGATCTGATGGGCTGCACGCTGCAAGACTTGCTGGGCCGCAACACGCTTGAGTTCATCGCGCCCGATCAGGTGCAAAAGACTTCCGAAGTCTTGACCTTCGAGTCCGAGGCGTCTTGCGAAAGCGTGTTGTTGCGCGGTGACGGTACTCGCATTCCGGTCGAGTTGATCGTTCGCTCGATGATCCGCAACGGTGAGCGCGTGCGCATGACCATTGCGCGCGACATACGCGACAGACTTGCCGCGCAAGCACGTATTCACCGCCTTGCGCACCATGACTCTTTGACTGGCCTGTTCAACCGGGCCACGTTCATTGAACGTTTGCAGCGGATGATGACGACGGCACGTGTCAGCGATGCGCAGGCCGCGCTGCTTTTCATCGACCTCGATCATTTCAAGCGCGTCAACGATTCGCTCGGCCACGTGGCGGGCGACCAGCTGCTTCAGACGGTGGCCGCGCGCATCACGGACGGCCTGCGTGCCTGGGATATCGTGGCACGCTTTGGCGGTGATGAGTTTTTGGTGCTGTTAACGGGCTCCGCGGAGCGTGGATCCATAGAAGAGGTGGCTCAGAAGTTGCACGTATCGATCGAGGCGCCGTTAGTGGTCGATGGTCGCGTTATCTCCATTTCGCCGTCGATCGGCATCGCCTTGTACCCACAAGATGGCCACACGCCATCTGAGTTGATCAAACACGGCGATGCCGCCATGTACTTGGCAAAGGCGCGCGGGCGGGCCAATTACCAGTTCTTCAATCGGGGTATGGCCGATGCAGCCTACGCGGCTCTGGTGCTGGAGGGTCAACTCGCCGAGGCGGTTGCGCTGGACGAGTTTGTGCTGCACTTTCAGCCGCAGGTGCGGGCCGACGATGGGGTAGTGGTCGGCCTAGAGGCACTGATTCGCTGGAAGAATCCGCAGCATGGCCTGCTGCTTCCCGACGAGTTTATTCCTTTGGCTGAGCAGCGACGCTGGATGATTTTGGCGATAGGAGGCTGGACTTTGCGTGAGGCTGTTCGCTGCGCTGCTCGCTGGCAACAAGGGCAGTTGGCGGGTGTTCCGGTGGCGGTCAATCTTTCAACGCTGCAGTTTCAGGCCGACGGTTTTGTCGAGGGCGTCGCTGAAGTTTTGCGGCAGGAAGGCTTGGATGGGAGCCTGTTGGAATTCGAACTCACAGAGCGCATGCTGATGAGCGATCTGCCACAGGTCAAGAACACATTGTCGCGCTTGAGGGCGCTGGGCATACATATTTCAGTGGACGATTTCGGTACCGGCTACACGTCGCTGAGCCATCTGAAAGAGCTGCCCATCGACAAAATGAAAATCGACAGCAGCTTTGTGCGCGACTTGCCAGCCGAATCCGACTCGGTGGCCATTGCCAAAGCGATCATTCAGATGGGACGCAGCCTGGGCATCACAGTCGTGGCTGAGGGGGTCGAAACCGAAGTGCAACGCGACTTTCTGGCCGAGCAGGGCTGCGACGAGCTGCAGGGCTTTGCGATCAGTCAGCCGATGAAATATGAAGCGCTGGAAGCTTGGACGGCAGAATACATTATTCAGATCTCGCTTTGGTAGTGACGGTACCCGCTGCCGCAGCTCATCGCCCCGTTAGGAGCCGGTCGGACTTGGGGCGTCGAAGCGAGAATCGGTTTCAGGGCGGACAGGTGTCGCCGGATTCGCAGCCCCATAGCGGATCCTATGGGGCAAGAAGCCGGTGAACAATGGACCGGTGCAACGCTCAACCTGCTGCGACAGTTCCGTCCACCCACTCGCCCGCCAACTACTTGACGATACCCTGGCCCGTTAGCAACCGGCGAAATTCTCCGAGCTTGGCTTTCATCTTTCGCGCGTTAACTCGGCCTGCGCGCAGCAACATCTTTTGCCCTGCCGACCGAGACTCGATGGACGAGTCTGAAAACTCGTAGTGCACCCACGGCTGCAAAGACTGAATCGGGCCTTTGACTTCGGTCAGTGCGACGCCTAGCGGTTCGGCCATATCGGGCGTTGCTAGCAAGTGGTCTATGACATCGACCAAGCGGTCGTTGAAATACTTGTTCGGGTACCCGAGCTCGACATAGACTTGCTGAAACAAAGGGTACAGCCGCACATACAGCGCGACGGCCCGGCCAGCGTCTATCGATTCGACGAATTGCACCAACGGTGCGTAACGCTGCGCGTTGTCGCGGCTGATCATTCCATTGGCGCCCACCCCGGTTACCGTGAAACGCCCTGCTGTCGGGTTGACGGGCCATACGCGGGGAGGCGCATGCTGGCGGTCCAGGTTGTCCACAGTCGCCACGAGGCGGTAGACAAAGCTGTCGAGCTGCAGGAATGACAACGCCGCTTTGCGGCCGACAAACTCGATCAAGCTTGCGCGCAGACGTTCTTGGGGGCTGCCGTCTGGCTCACGCGCCTCAGGGGTGCTGGCCGCTGCGCTGGCGGCTGAAATCGGGTGCCTGATCGTCGGTGCTGAATGGGCCACCGCCGCTGGCGTTGCGACAGGCCTCACCTCGGGTTGTTTGGAAGCGGGAGCCGGCGGCGTTGGCCACTGACTCCAGATGAAGGCGCCCAGTCCTAGCGCCACCAGAACCAACCCCGCGATCAAAAAATGCGTTCGTGTTTTCATCGCTGCTTGTCTTTCTACGGCCAAGTATGCATCACCGAGAAAATTTCATCGTAGAAAACGCGGTTGACGCTGGAAAAGTCTTCTAAGTTGGCCGCCCCACAGTAGATTTCAGAACGTGCGGCATCACCAATTTGGAACTACGCCGCAGTTGTGAAAACTGGTCGAAAACGATCGCCAACCCTCGACTTTCTCATTTCAGAACGTGTCCAAACTGCGTTTTCCAGTTGCATCGGTCTGACGAGTTTGAATTGTGCCGCGACAACAAGTACGCGCAACGGAATGAGCGCTTCCGCATGTCGCCAGAAATCATCAGCCTAGAAACCGCAGTCCAAGGGGTTACCAAACGGTTGTAGGCAAGGATTGGTGCGGGTTGCAGGCCGATTCTGTGAACTGCGGAGCAGTTCCAAATGGGTGAGTCCAACCGCTCCAGAAAACCCCATGGCGACAGCC
>JAOTTZ010000536.1 GCA_029864165.1 Burkholderiaceae bacterium | reverse complement strand
CGCTGAAAGCGATCACTGCAAACCAGACATTGAACTTGACCGATAGCAAAGTGATGACGAGCGCAATCTCGACCAGCGTCGGCAGGATGTTGTAGATGGTGTAGTTCAACAGTGATTGGATTGAACGCGAGCCACGCTCTATATCGCGCGACACGCCACCGGTTTGCCGCTCCAGGTGAAAACGCAAGCTCAGATCCAGCAGGTGCTCAAAGGCTTCGAGCGAGACGCGGCGTGCGATACGTGCGGCGACCGGGTAGAAAAGAAACTCACGCAGCTCGGTGAACAGCGTCATCGACACCCGCAGCGCGCCATAGGCAAGCAGCAGCGACACCGGTACCACCAGCACCATGTGAGGGTCGCCGGGTTTTGGGTCGAGCGAATCGACCAATTGCTTGAGCACCAGCGGCACGCCGACGTTGGTCACCTTGGCGGCAACAAGAAAGCTCAAAGCCACCAGCACGCGCCAGCGCCATTGCCATACATACGGCAGCAGCTTTTTCAGCGTGGGCCAGTCGGTGCGCGCCGCACCTAGCGTGGGCGTGGCGGGTGTCGTGACGGTCAGTACAGCAGGACGCATGGCTCATCCAAGAACGTGAAAGAATCGGCAGGAAGATTTATCGCCGGAGCCTGCAATATGCCCGAGTCTGCCAAAGACCGCCCCCGTTCAACGGAATCTGCCCCAGCACCCGACGCGCGCAATCTGGTCGTGCGCGTCATGCCCAGGCCGTCAGACGTCAACGCCAACGGTGACATCTTCGGTGGCTGGATCATGGCGCAGGTCGATCTTGCTGGCGCCGTGCTTTCGGCTCGAATCGCCCAGGGCCGCGTTGTCACCGTGGCGGTGAACCAGTTCGTCTTCAAGCAGCCGGTGTCCGTCGGTGACTTGTTGAGTTTTTACGCCACACTCGATCGCATTGGCCGGACCTCGATCACAGTGCATGTGGAGGTGTACGCCGAACGCAACCCGGCACGTCTGCAAGTGGTGAAAGTAACTCAGGCTAACCTCACGTACGTTGCTGTTGACAATCAGGGTAAGCCGCGGGCAGTGCCAAAAAATCAAGACTGAACTCACGATAGTGCCATGGTCAGACGCGCCCGCCGGCTAACGAGTACGCACTAGGAGCCTGTCGGACTTGGGGCGTCGAAGCGAGAATCGGTTTCAGCGCGGGCAGTTTTTGCCGGATTCGCAGCCCCATAGTGGACCCTATGGGGCAAGAAGCCGGTGAAAAATGGACTGCTGCAACCGATTTGCAGCCGACGCACCCCAAGCCCGACAGGCTCCTAGCCCGGCGACTGCCCGCAACGCAGACGCACAGTCCTTGCCAGATTCTAGAATTGCGCGTCTCTTCCAAGTTTTTCAAGTTTCCATGACCCTCAAATGCGGCATCGTGGGTTTGCCCAACGTGGGCAAATCCACTCTCTTTAACGCTTTGACCAAGGCCGGTATCGCGGCGGAGAACTATCCGTTTTGCACCATCGAGCCGAACGTCGGTATCGTCGAGTTGCCGGACCCCCGGCTGGAGGCGCTGGCGCAGATCGTCAAACCCGAGCGCGTGGTGCCTGCCGTCGTGGAATTCGTTGACATCGCGGGGCTTGTCGCTGGCGCTTCCAAGGGTGAAGGGCTCGGCAACCAGTTCCTGGCGCATATTCGCGAGACCGACGCCATCGTCAACGTAGTGCGCTGCTTCGACGACGAGAACGTCATTCACGTGGCGGGCAAGGTAGACCCGGTCTCAGATATTGAAATTATCCAGACCGAACTCTGCCTGGCCGACTTGGCCACGGTGGAGAAGAACCTCGTTCGCTCCGGCAAAATGGCCAAAGCGGGTAACGACAAAGACGCCCAGCGCCTCATGGATGTCCTGCGCAAATGCGAAGCGGCGCTCAACCAGGGCACGCCCGCGCGGTCGATCGAGTTCAGCAAGGAAGAGCAGGCGGACCTCAAGCCGCTGTGCCTGATAACGGCCAAGCCGGCCATGTTTGTCGGCAACGTGTCTGAAAGCGGCTTCGAAAACAACCCTTATCTCGACCGGTTGCGAGCCTTTGCCGAATTGCAAAAGGCCCCCGTGGTGGCTATCTGCGCCAAAACCGAGGCCGAAGTGGCTGACATGAGCGACGAGGACAAGTA
>JAOTTZ010000535.1 GCA_029864165.1 Burkholderiaceae bacterium | reverse complement strand
GCCTTGCCCTACCGTCAGTTGGCCTAGCCTGGATTTCCACGCCGAGGAGATCGACTAACGCGGGGCCGTTTTTGGGTGCTCGGCTTATGCCGACATTTGCAGTGAGTAGCCCTGCCACCAGGGAATGGAGACTGGCTTGTTGAGCAGCCCCGAGGCGAGGACGATGGGCAGGTGGGCGCGGCGGTGGAGATGTACGCGCACCTCGGAGTCGGTGACCGAGACGTCGGCGGGCGTGTCGATGAGGTCACGGAAGATGTGGCGAGCTTGGGCAACGGCGTAGCCACGCATGCGCCGCGCGAGCAACCGGTACAGCCCGCTTGCCATGACCAGCATGGTCATGTCGAAGTCCACCTTCATGCCCACGGCCGATGACAGCGCATCCATGTGGAAGAAGCGCACGGCGTCGGACAAGGCGTTTTCGATGAGCATGCGCTGGGCGTAGCGGGTCAGCAGCTTGGCGTGAGAGCTGTGACGGTCGTTGGTCAGGAGAATGGTGGGCTGGTCGTGGCCGAGGTCGAGCACGAATAGCTGGCGCAAGCTGGCCCCGGCCAAGCTGATGGATTGCTCGAACACGCGCGGGGTCTTGAACTTGCGCGCGGGTACATCCAGCGTGACGCGGCGCCAGGCCGAGGCAGCAAGATCGGTCACCTCCTTGAGCAGCGAGGCGGAGCGCCGACGCAGCGTGATGAAGGGGATGCCCAACTGATCCAGGCGTGCCAAGTGGGCGTAGGTGGTCAGGCGGGAATCGAACACCAAGTGCCGGGGGAGCTCACCGTGCTCACGCTGCCAGAAATTGATGAAGCGGAAGATCTCTTCGGCCTCCTCACCCTTGCGCAGATCGGCGTTGGAATAGCAGAAAGCGCGACCATTGGCGTCCTGAGCGAGGAAGGCCAGAACACTGGGCTGGGCGCGACTGCGCGCTGAGACGAAGTGCTTCTGGACCTGGGGATCGTCGCCGTAGTACGGCACGGAGTGGAAGTCCAGGTTGAACGAGCTGGCATCGAACAGGTGCTCGTCGGTGACGGCGTGGTGCCAGGCTGCCAGCAGCGAGACGGAACGGTCGCGCTCAACACGGGAAGAGTATTCGCACAAGAAGCTCTTCTTCGGGATGATGTTCAGACCGCAGAACAGAGCCAGGCCCGGATCGGTGACGAAGGCCATGACATGGCTTTTGCGTTCAATGGACCACAGCTTGAGCGCCAGGGCGCAACGCAGGGCGTGAGACGAGGGGATCATCTTGGAGCCCGGCAGCTTGGCGCGCGAGGCGATCGTGTCGAACTGCAGGCGCACCAGATCGGGCAAGAACAGGAACAAGCCCCCACAGCGCGTGGTGAACCGAGCGCCGGGCTCCAGCGCGAACTCACGCACATCGGCCACCGCCTCGACGGTGGGGCCCAGATGCTCGAGGCGTTCGTCATCGCCGCGACGCGGCAGCGGCGCGAAGCCTTCCTCACGCAGCACCTCGCGTACGGCGGTGGGACTCAGCGGCGTGCCGTGTTCCTTGAGTGCCTGGCTAATCTCGTAGACGGAATGGTTCTGCTTGCGCAGGGCCACGGCCAGGTCATGGGCCTTGGACTTGTGGGGCTGGGTGCGCGGGCCAGGACTGGGGGAGTGAAAGAACTGCGGGTCGAGATCACGGCGGAACTGATGGCACAGCACGCGGAACGAGCCCGGGGTGTAGCCGAAGGTGCGGGCGACCTGGTGGGAGGAGCGGTCGTCGACGAAGAAGGCACGCAGTGCCTCGTACTGGCGCTGGCGGGGATGGGAGGGTTCGGCAAAGAATCGCCGGCATTCTGTTATGTCCTTTGGTGCTCCTATCGGCATGCAAACAGTATGCTATATGACGAAGCGTGATGTCAACAACATTTGCGCCGAGATGGTCGAGTTGACCGAAAACCCAGACGGCGCGCGGATTGGCGGCCGATTGGGCGGATCGATCAATGCAGTGTTGAAAAGTGCCGACGGCCCCGACTGGGGCCACCGATCTGACGGGATAGGCGCGCCAACCGCTAACGCCATGAGCTCCGGAAGAGCTGCAGCCGCCAGTGAGGGATCGCAGACGCTTGGTCAGCCTGCGTTAGCCGAATTCGGGCGCGTGGAAATCCAGGCTAGACTTAGGGGGGGCGTCGT
>JAOTTZ010000534.1 GCA_029864165.1 Burkholderiaceae bacterium | reverse complement strand
CGCTTGGAGGTCTTTTCGGGCCGGCCGCTGGCGCAGGTGGATCGCCTGAAGCACGCCTGCCCATGGGGTGCGAGTTGGTCAGACTTGTTGCGCAGCGCGGTGGTCGACGACTTGGATGAGGCGCTGTTCGGGCGTCTGGAATCTGCGTTGCAAATTGACATCTTGTTCAATGGACTTGCCAACCTGAACCAGGCGTGGCGGCTGTCCAGTCTGGACTTGCCTGCCGTGACGCGATCCCTGTTGGCGCGCCGGGACCACCCCGACACCTTTGCGCTGCGCATGACCTTCGCAGAGCATCTGCTGTGGGCCGGGCGGATGCACGAGATCGATGCCGTATTGCAGCCCCTGCAGCAAAGCGATGACAGCGACGCCTACTGGCGGGCCAGGGCGCAAATTGCCGACGCGGCCCGGCACAGTTTGCAGGGCGAGTGGAGCCAAGCTGAGGCGGGCTACGAGCAGGCGTTGGCGGCGATCAAGCAACAGGTGGGTAAGCGCAAGGCCTTGCTGCCCGATCTGCTGGGCGTGCCTTATATGCTCGCGCTGCTGGCGCAGCAGACTCCCGCGCATTTGCAAAAAGCTTTGAAGTTTTGCCTGAACGAGGCCGGCCGGCGCCAGGTGGTGCCCGATACGCTGTGGGGCGTGATAGCGCTGGCGGTGCAGATGCGCAGCGGGGAGCAGCCGCGCGACATGACGCAATTCGACCCTTACAGCCGCGCCCCAACAAATTTGAGCCGCTTGGACCTGTGGAAATGGTTCATGCGTGCCTGGCTCAAGCAAGACACACAGGCGCAGGTACTCACAGAGGCGGAGCGCGCAGCCTTCGAGTTGCTACGCAATCACTTGGCTGCTGCCGGTTTGAACGGTCTTTGCGCACATCTCGACGCGGCCTTGCAGGTGCTGACCGGGCACAGCGTCCCCGCGTGGTTTTTCGTGCCCTCGGCACAGGACAGCTGGCGCGTGGCCTTGTCGGCCTTGTCGGCGATCGCGGCGCCGGAATCTGCGGTGACTGGTGGTACGGCGGGTGAAACCCGGCTGGTGTGGGTGTTGCGTTTGGGGGCACACGGCAGTGTGGCCCACGTGGCGCCTTGCGAGCAAAAACGCGGGCTGCGTGGCTGGGGCAAGCCCAAGCCCGTGTCGCTGTCGAAGTTGGCCAAGACCGAAACTTTGCAGCCCTGGGACGCGGCGGTCGCACGTGCGCTGCGCCGCTCAGCGTACGAGTCGCAACCGCGGCTGGACTTGGCCCAAGCAATCAGCGCCTTGGTTGCACACCCGGCGCTCGAATTCGAAGACAACCCGGGCGTGGCGGTGGCGTTGGCCGAGGCCAGCCCGGAGATCGACGTGGTCGATCAAGGCGAAACGCTGCACGTGTGCATGCAGCCGACCATGCAGCTTGCGCCGCAAGCCCCAGAAGATCGTTATGTGTACAGCGTGGCCGAGCAGAAGGAGCGAGACGCGCTGCGCAGTATCACCGTGCTGCGCGATTCGCCGCAGCGCGCGCGCTTGATTCGCTTGACGCCGGCGCAAAGACGCGTGGCGCAATTGGTTGGCAGTGGCTTGACGGTACCCAAGGCGGGGGCCGAGCAGTTGCAGCATGTCTTACACGGCCTGGGCGCGCATTTTCAGGTACATGTCGATGAGCTGCAAGCCGCGCGCGATGTGCCCGCCGAGACACCCTTGCGCGCCGAGCTCGCACCGCAAGGCGCGGGGGTTTCGCTGCGTTTGGTCGTTGCACCTTTCGGCACCGACGGCCCGCGCGTGGCGCCAGGCAGCGGCCGCGCGCGCATGATCGCCGCGGTTCGCGGCGAGACGCTGGCCGCGCTGCGCGACTTGGCGCAAGAGCGCGCACACCTGGAGTCGGTGCTCGACGCTTGCCCAATGCTCACGCCGTCCCAGCCTGGGGACGCGAGCTGCGAATGGCTGATCGAGACTCCTGACGACGCACTGGCCTTGGTGGAGCAGCTGCATGTCCTGCCGGCGGTGGGCGCGCTCGACTGGCCGCAAGGCCGCGCGATTCGCGTCGACACGGCAGCGCTATCACAACTGCGCGTGCAAGTGCGCAGCGCCAGCGACTGGTTGACTCTGCAAGGCGGCATTGCCGTCGACGAGAGTCTTGTCTTTGGTCTGACCCAACTGCTGGAGTGG
>JAOTTZ010000054.1 GCA_029864165.1 Burkholderiaceae bacterium | reverse complement strand
CATCGGCATCAGCATCTTTCCTCGTGACGCTGCGACGGTAGACGAGCTGCTACAGGGTGCCGACACGGCGATGTACCACGCCAAGCAAGGTGGGCGCAACAACTATCAGTTCTTCACGCGGGAGGCGTGATGTCGATGTACAGGGGGCGGGCGCGAAGGGAGTTCGGTCTTGATGATCTGCCGCTGGTCAATCTGCAGGATGGTGGCCGCAAACTGATCGGTTCCGAAGCTTTCCGCTCGGCAGCAGTGCCAGGCCCGGGTGTTTTATGAGGCCTATTTGCTACGCCACGTCAACGCAATGCGTTACGGAAGATTCCATTGTTACAAGAAGCACTGCTGGCTGCGCCGTTCCGCATACTCTCTCGAATGTCCCAAAGCGGCTTTACTTTATGCGCCGGCGACGGTAACGCGGTTGCGACCTGCGGCTTTGGACCGGTACAACGCTGCATCCGCACGCTCTATCCACTGTTCTATCGTTTCACCGGCTTGATAGCTGCTCAGCCCAATCGAGACCGTCACCGCCCCCACCATATCGCCGGCAGAGCCGCGCCGTATCTTGGCCCCTGCGATGGTCTCGCGAATCTGGTTGGCCACAGTGACCGCACCTTGCAGCGGCGTCGAGACCAACAGAACCACGAATTCCTCGCCACCATAGCGCGCAACTATGTCGCGGCCTTTGACGCCAGCCACGATTGCTTGGGCCACCGCTTTGAGCACGCGGTCGCCGAAAACATGGCCGAACGAGTCGTTGAGCGCCTTGAAGTGGTCCAGGTCGATCATCGCGATCACTGGTGCCGGCGCCGATGGGTCCAATTCGGTCATGATCTGCGCCGCTGCCTCGTCAAAGCCGCGGCGGTTAGCAACACCGGTGAGCGCGTCGACGGTAGCCTGCCCACGAGCCAACTGAAGCTCTTGACGGAGCTGCTCTAACTCGCTGGTCGTGCTATGCAGCGTGGAAGACAGAGCTGCCAGGAGCTTGCCGGCATCTCGGGTACCCGCCAGAATATCGGCGATCATTGCGCGCAACGCCTGCGGATCATCGACGCCAGAGATCGACTCACTGCGCTCGGTTAGCCGCAT
The DNA here is from genome assembly GCA_029864165.1 of Burkholderiaceae bacterium. GTDB lineage: Bacteria > Pseudomonadota > Gammaproteobacteria > Burkholderiales > Burkholderiaceae_C > CAIKUF01. The sequence goes on along the minus strand of JAOTTZ010000054.1, from coordinate 7,311 downwards.
GTTGACCGCCGCGACGCTTTCTCGAGTTTGGGCTGCGCTAGCCTCGACGTTGTTGAGCAAATCCCCCAGCTCGGCCGAAACCTTGGACGTCGCATGTTCTTTGGCGTCAACAATGTACTTGGCGTACAGAGTCCGAACCATTGTGTCTTCAAGGAAAACTTGGCGTGATATGGTCGAATCGATCTCCTGTTTCAGCAAGTCGTTTTGACCCGACGCATACTGGTACCACACGGTATAGGTGATGGGGTTCCAAGGGGCGGGGTGCTTGGCCATTGACGCGACCGCCAGGCGAAGGAACTCAGCGCTGCGTTCGGCAGGCTCGGGGTAGGGTATTGAATTTTGCTCTTTTGACATTGGTGTTTGCCCGGCCGAATACCAGCCATCCACGCCGATCAAAAACCGGCTAAGGAGTTTATTACATATGCACGGGTGTTGGGCTCCGATGATAAGGTTCTTGCGGCATAGCTGTGCTTTGATAGGTGTCTTTTTTCAAATGGTTGTTTTCACGTGGTGTTTCGCCGCCGTCGCGACGCCCGTAGTGCCGATGCAGCCGGGTGCCGCTCAAGAGCCTAGCAGCCCCTCGGATTTGGGGGGTGTTGGCTGCAAATCGGTTGCAGCGGTCCATTTTTCACCGGCTTCTTGCGCCCGAGGATCCGCTATGGGGCCGCGAATCCGGCGCAAACTGTCCGCGCTTGAACCGATGCTCGTTTCGACGCCCCCAGTCAGACAGGCCCCTAGTGTTTCGTCGCTGCAAACACCTCTGCCTGGCTTTGCGGCCGCTTTGCAGCGCCAGATGCTCGAGGCCATTCCAGGCCAAGCTTCCACGCTTCGAGAGAGGCAAAACCTGAACCGGCTCTACCAGCCCGGGGACTACGTTGCACTGTGGCTGGACGCGGCAGGCAAGCCGACCGCTGGCGCGCGCGACGCGTTAAAGCTGTTGGCTGCCGCCGCGGCGGAAGGTCTGCAGCCTGCGGACTATCGTGCGGCCGAGCTGACTGCCCTGGCGACGAAGTTGCTCGCGGCAACCGCGCTGGTCGAGCACCAAGCTGTCGACTTCGACATTGCTATGAGTCTGAGCACGATGCGCTACTTACGCCACTTGCATTTTGGCCGTGTCGATCCGCGCGTGCTGGGGTTTCGTGTTCGGGCGAGCGCGGATGAAGTCGACATCGCGGGCCTGTTGCGCGCCGCGCTGACCGCGCAGCGGGTCAAGGAGATGGGTGTTGAGTTGACGCCCCCGCTGGCACAGTATCGGAGCATGCGCGCCCAATTGGCCCGCTACCGGTTGCTGGCTGCCGACCAGAGCCTCGTGGCTTTGCCACCTCGTTTTGCGACCGTGCGTCCCGGATCGCGTTACGCTGGATTGGGTGCGCTGCAGCGCTGGCTGCTGGCCTTGGGCGATTTGCCGGCTGACGCTCTTGCGCCTGCCGGTTCGGATGTCTACGCTGGGGCCATCGTCGCTGCGGTACAGCGCTTTCAACTGCGGCACGGGTTGGTGGCCGACGGTGTCATTGGCAAACGCACACAAACCGCGCTGGCGGTGTCGTTGGCTGTGCGCGTGCGGCAAATCGAACTCGCGTTGGAGCGGCTGCGATGGTTGCCCGAGTTGGGCAAGCGACCCTTGGTTGCGGTCAACATACCGATGTTCAGGCTTTGGGCGTTGGATTCGGTGTCCTCGGGTGCGGTGCCGCTGGTGGACATGCGCATCATCGTTGGACACGCCCTCAACACGCGAACACCGGTGTTCATCGATGAAATGCGCTACCTTATCTTCAGGCCGTACTGGAACGTTCCGCGGTCGATACTGCGGGACGAGGTTCTTCCTGCCCTGGCGCAGAACCCACATCATCTCGGTGAGCAGGACATGGAGATAGTGCGCGGATGGAGCGACACGGCGCACCCTGTGGCTGCCACTGAAAACAATCTGGAACGGCTCAAGCAAGGCCTGCTGCGGGTGCGGCAGCGCCCCGGGCCGCGCAATGCGCTGGGACTGGTCAAGTTTGTCTTTCCAAACGACAACAACGTGTACATGCACGGTACGCCTGAACCGGAGCTGTTCAGCCGGACTCGCCGCGACTTCAGCCACGGCTGTGTGCGATTGGAGGATCCGGTGGCGCTCGCGGAGTGGGTGCTCAAAGACCAGCCGCAGTGGACGCGAGAACGGATTGTTGCCGCAATGTCGGGGGACAAGTCCTTGCAAGTGCAGTTGATTCGGCCTATTCAAGTGATTCTGTTTTATGTCACCGCGGCAGTCATGCCCAGTGACGGCACGATCCACTTTGCCGAGGACATCTACGGCCACGATAAGAAACTTGCCGCCCGGCTCGGGCTTGATCGCGGCCGAGTGAGCAACGGCGAGACGGGGCGCCCCATGCCGCAGCGTTGAGCTTGCTCAACGCTGCGCTGTGTAGCCGCACCAGGTAGGGCCACCGGTGGTGGATGGGTGTGGCAAGGTCTCCTATGATCGACGACAGCGTGCTACGCTCATTCCCGGGGGAGGCGGTGTTGCAAACGTCACTTACGCTTTGAGGCATACAACGGAGATGAAACCATGAACACTGTGTTGGTACCTATCGATGGATCTGCCTGCGCGCTGCGTGCCCTATCGCATGTGCTACAGGAACTGCGCAACCGGGCTGACACACAGGTGCATGTGCTCAACGTGCAGCAGCCTGTCGTGACTGTATGGCCGGACAAGCTGGTGTCCCCGGACATGATAGAGAGCGAATTGCGAAATCGAGGCGCTGAAGTCTTGGTGCAAGCACAGACGCTTGCGCAAGAGTCTGGCGTGGCGTGTATACCGTATGTGGCCATCGGCGTTGCGGCGCAGGAAATCACTGCTTACGCGACTGAGCACGGCTGTGACGCCATCGTGATGGGCACACGCGGTATGGGTACTGTGTTGGGGCTGGTGCTTGGATCGGTGTCGCAAAGAGTCGTGCATCTGGCCCACGTACCCGTTACGCTGGTCAAGTAGCGGCCGGCGGCACGTTGGAAGCCAGCGGTTCAAGGCACGTTGGTTTAGCATTCGGCGAGCCTCTTGGTTTAACGATCTGGTTTGACGATCGATCCCAACGCGTTGCGCTGAGCGTGTCGAGACACTGAACATGGAAAGCCAGCACGGTTTGGGGTTCTTGCCAGAGGCGGTGCTTTTTTTGGCACTGGCGGGCGTACTGATTCCTTTGCTGCAACGCTTGCGCATCAACCAGGTGTTGGGGTTTCTGGGGGCGGGTGTGCTGGTCGGCCCGTTCGGGCTGGCGTTGTGGGTGGACCGTTGGCCATGGCTCGGGTATCTGACCTTCACGCGCCAGCAAGAGGTCGCTGGCCTCGCCCACTTGGGCGTGCTTTTTTTGATGTTCATGATCGGCTTGGAGCTGTCGGCCGCACGGCTATGGCTATTGCGGCGCTGGGTTTTCGGCGCCGGTTCTGCGCAGGTAGGGTTGAGCGCCGTCGTCATCGGCGCTATTGCGTTTGCCTTTGGCAACGAATGGCAGGTCGCCGTGATTCTGGGTCTGGTGTTGTCGCTGTCGTCGACGGCGGTCGTCGTGCAGTTGCTGGCGCAGCGGGGGGCGCTTGCGAGTCCCATGGGGCAAGCGACGTTCTCAGTGCTGATGCTCCAGGACCTTGCCGTGGTGCCGCTGCTCGTCCTCATCGGCTTACTCGCCACCGGCAGATCAGAAAGCTTAGGCGTGCTGCTGGGTTTGAGCCTGTTGAAGTCCGTGGCCGCCGTGTCGCTGATTTTTCTGCTGGGCCGTCGCGTCATCCGGCCGTTGTTTCGTACCCTTGTTCAGCAGCATCAGCCCGATGTGTTCATGGCACTCACTTTGCTCGCCACCTTGAGCATTGCGGGGCTCACAGCAGCCGCCGGACTTTCAATGGCCTTGGGCGCTTTCCTGGCCGGTTTGCTGCTGGCAGAAACCGAGTTCCGGCATGAGGTCGAGGTGACCATAGAGCCCTTCAAGGGCTTGCTCATGGGCTTATTCTTTATGTCGGTGGGTATGGGTGTGGACGTGCGCGAGATAGCAGCCAACCCCTACTGGATTCCCCTATCACTTTTGGGGCTGATCGCGATCAAGACAGCGGTGGCGTTTGCCGTTTTTCGAGTTGGTGGTCTATCGTGGGGGCGCGCGCTGGAGGGCGGTCTCCTGTTGAGTCAGGGTGGCGAGTTTGCATTCATCGTGCTGGGTGGCGCCGCTGCGGCCAACGTGTTGCCCCCGTCCTTGTCGCAGTTCATGCTGTTGGTGGTAGGTTTCAGTTTGTTTGCGGCGCCGTTGATGGCACGTTGGGGTACCGCACTGGGAGACCGCATTGACTCGACTCGTGCGGCCAAGATCCTGAATCCGGCCAACGATTTACCCGAGTCTCTGGCAGGACATGTGTTGATCGCCGGGTTTGGCCGTGTCGGGCAGACCGTTGCTGAAGTGTTGATGCGCCAAGGTTTGAGTTTTGTTGCATTGGAGCAGGACGCTCACGTCGTGTCTACGTTGCACGAGGCCGGCACGCCGGTCTATTTCGGCAACGCCGCGCGGCCGCAAACGCTGCGCAAGTTGCATGCGGGGCGCGCGGTAGCGGTAATACTGACCATCGACCAGCCAGCGTCGGCGCTGAACGCGGTAAGAACTGTTCGGCGCGAGTACCCGAGCTTGCCGGTGTATGCCCGGTCAAGAGACGAGCGCCACGCGGCAGCACTGATGAATGCCGGGGCGACCGCAGTGATCCGGGAGACGTTGGAGGCCGGACTCCAGTTGTCGGCCCATGTTTTGCAAGCGCTGGGGCGCCCCGATGCCGACGTGGCTCGTGTCGTTGAGGATGAGCGGGATCTGCACGTCAGCTCGATGATGGGCCCACAAAAGGCCACCGAGCACTGAGACTGCTACCAGGTGCGCACCCGTCCGGTATCGACGTGAACAAAATCGCTACCCGGGTAGTAACCTACGCCGCCACAGCGCAGCGTACATGCAGCCTCACGCAGTCTGTCGAGCGCGACGTCGGCGAGCCGGATGTCTATCGCCCGGCCTTTCAAGTGCAAGCTGCCGACAGCAACGCCTTTGCTACGTTTGCGCAGCGTTTGGTTGGTGCTTGGGGAACGGTAGCCGGAGATGACTTGATAGGGCTGCGTGGTCCCAGTCAACTCGGCCAGCCCGGCCAGCAAGTCGAGCAGTTGCGCGTCGATGGTAAAAACCTCGCCGGTGCGGAAGTCGCGCAGCAGTCGATTGATCGCGCTCATGGCGTCCGGCACATAAGCGCCGCCGCTGAAATACTCGACGGTCAGTTGCTCGCCGGTGTGAAGATGGCTCAAGCGCAGCGCACGGGTGGCTGAGGGCAGGGCCCACGTCCGGCGCGGCGTGGCGATGAAAGGTGCAGCAACGGCAAGCGCAGTCACCAAGCTGCGGCGCGAGATACTACGCCCAGAAGAATCCTCTCGGGGCAAAGGAAAGAGAGCTGGCCGTAGGGGTGGGAAGTTCGACATGAGTTGAGCCTGTCAAAGCGTCGGGTGGTGGGCCGGGCCGCGTTTGGCTTCGTGTGCCGACTGGCAAGTCACACAACGCAGCGCTTGAGGGTTGCTCAGCAAACGATCGACTGGAATGTCGGACCCGCAATTGCTGCACAGGCCATACTGTGGGGTGGGCAGGCGCTTGAGCGCTGCGTTGACTGAACCCAACTCGTTGATGTCATGGTCGCTGCGGGCGAGATCTACTTCGCGGTCAGCGTCACGCGCTGGTGCGTCGTCGCCGTCTTGCAGCAGCACATTACGGGCGTGTTCGGGGCGCGAATCGCCTTCGAGATGCTGTGAAATCTGCCGCTCCAACTCGCGCTGGCGTTGAACCAGTGCTGTTTCGACCTGGGCAAGCTGCTCGGAAGTGAGATGGGTGGTCATGAACAGTCTCCTTTCGGTTAGGGTCGCATGTTTGCATGCCTGCAAGCTTGACTGATATCAATTCAATCACAAACTGCCACTATGCGACCCACTATGCGACCCGTTCACAGGTCTGACAATAGCGTGTATGGTAAGACCGAACAGCCGGGATGGCGTTGTGCTGGTTAGGCGGCAGCGTTTCGGCCTGAACCCATTAGCGTACCCATCTATGATTCCCGGGTGCCTGCAATCTGGCACCAAGAGGCGCAAATGAGCTACAAAACCATACTTGTCCAGCTGGATGGGCTGCCGCGCTGCGAGGCGCGAGTCGAGTTGTCGGCGCGTATGGCGTTGGAGTACGAGAGCCACCTGCTCGGTCTGGCACCGACGGGGCTGGTTCATCTGCCTGTTGAAGCGGGCGCAGGCCTGAGTGGCTCGCCCGAACACGTCCAGGCCGCGCGCGCCGGCTTTTCGCAGCGAGCGCGAGCAGCGGTCGATAGGTTTGTGGAGCATGCTAAGGCTTGTGGCGTTAAGTCCTGCGAAGGACGCATCGAGGAAGACGACTCGATAGGCGCTATCGTCGCGCATGGCCGTTGCAGCGACTTGGTCGTCGTCGGACAGACCGACCACCATGCGACGACGCCTATACTCTCGGCCGACTTTCCGCAGCAAGTGTTGTTGCGTGTGGGCAGACCGGTCTTGATCGTCCCGTATGCCGGTGAGTTCAAGGCATTGGGTGGCCATGTGCTCGTCGCTTGGAGCGACAAGCGAGAATCGGTGCGTGCACTTTGCGACGCATTGCCGTTGTTGCATAAGGCGCGCAAGGTCAGCGTGGTTTGCTTCAAGGCTATTGGCGATCACGCTGGGCAGCACCCCGCCCAGCAACGGCTGAGCGCTTTGCGAGAGTGGCTGGCTCGACACGGCATAGCTTCGCAGCCTAGGCTGGAGGTGACCGATATCGACGTGGGCAACGCGATCTTGTCGAACGCCGCTGACCTGGGCGCCGACGTCATTGTCTCGGGCGCCTACGGGCACTCGCGATTGTCCGAGTTCATACTGGGCGGGGTGACGCGGACGCTGCTGGCGCACATGACCGTTCCCGTCCTGATGTCGCATTGATCTGGCCCATGGTGTCGGTGCGGAGTGTGCACGATGGCCGCCAGGCGATGGCGAGGTGGTTTCTTGGTTGGTGGCGCGTTGCTCACTTTGGCGCGGTGATCTTGGTACTGTTGCTATCGCCATCGACCTACACGCCGGCGAACCGTTTGGCAATCGCCAAGCATGTTTACACTGCCACGGCGCCGATTCTGTTGTCGTTCACAGTGCTGACGGCGCTGGCCAGTGTGGTGCTGATTCGCATCGTAGTGGTCACAGCCTCTAGCTACGGCTTGTCGCAGTACGCGCTGGGAATGGTCGTGCGGGTGCTTGTGTTGGAGCTGATACCGCTGACCGCC
>JAOTTZ010000533.1 GCA_029864165.1 Burkholderiaceae bacterium | reverse complement strand
GATGGCGTGGACTGGGTGACTTTGTGCGGGCAGGCTGGTTGGCGGCGCACCTGAATGATGACGGTGTCAAGCACCTGCATACGCACTTCATATCCAAGCCCGCCGATGTGGCGCAGCTGGCAGCCCGCATGGGCGCAATTCGCTTCTCGATCTCAGCGCACGCCAAGGACATCTACTTGTCTGCGCCGAACGACTTGCGAAGAAAACTCTCCGCTGCTTGTTTCACGGTGACGTGCACCGAGGCAAACCTAGAGACGTTGGCGCAAATAGCGCCGGATGCGGCCATACACCGGATGTACCACGGCGTGGACTACGAACAATTCCATCCGCGCTGCCGTGAGCCTGATGGTGCTGCGCCGCTGATTCTCAGCGTCGGTCGGCTGCGAGAGAAGAAGGGGCTAGACACTTTGATCGAGGCCTGCCGCTTGTTGCACGAGCAAAGGCAGGCTTTTCGCTGCGAAATCATTGGTTACGGTGAAGAGCACGATCGTCTGCAAGCGCGGATTGTGCAGGCGGGCCTTGTGTCTCAGGTGCGGCTATTGGGCAAGCTGCCGCGCGAGCAGGTCATCGCCCGCTACGCACGCGCGACTGTTTACGTACAGCCCTCGCGCATTACGGCCAACGGTGACCGCGACGGCATACCGAACGTGCTGCTCGAGGCTATGGCGATAGGGCTACCGGTTGTCGCCACGGATGTCTCCGGCATTCCCGAACTGGTCCGAGACGGCCACAACGGCGTGTTGGTGCCGCCCGATAACCCCGCAAGCTTATGCGACGCCATCACCGCGCTGTTGGGTCAGCCGCAGTTGTGCGACCAGTTGGGTCGCAGGGCACGAGACACAGTAACCCAATCCTTTGACAACGACCACAACTTGCAGCTGCTGTGCACGCTGCTGGAGACCCGCTATGAATGCTCGCCCAATGACGCTAGCGCGCGACCCACTGTACCTTGCGCGAAACTCGGGCGCTGAGGACAAGACGGTGGCCTACGTGATGAAGGGCTATCCTCGCCTGTCCGAAACTTTTATCGCGCACGAGATTCATCAACTCGAGCGCGTTGGATTGCGCCTGCGTCTGTTCTCCGTAAAACGTGAGCGAGAAGACAAAGTGCATCCGGTTGTGGGCCAAGTGCAGGCGCCGCTGACTTACTTGCCAAAGGCCACGTCGTTGTCGGGAGCCTCGCTGGTAGGCTGGTTAGCGCGCAACCTACCCGCGTTCTGGCGCGCTAACGCGTCGGTGGCACTGCGCCACCCGATTCGTTACGCACGTACCTTGGCTGGCGCGCTGGCCATGACCTGGCGCTACCGCGCCGTTGATGGCGGAGCTTGGCGGCTGCGTAAAATATTTTTGAAGGAGTTCTTGCAAGCTGGCCAGATTGCTTATGACTTGCTGTGCTTACGCGATGTGGGGCATATACACGGGCATTTTTGCCACGGCGTCGCCACCATTACTTGGTTTGCGAGCCGACTCACTGGCATACCTTTCAGCTTTACCGCGCACGCCAAAGACATCTATCAGGCCGAGCTCAATCCCGGCAACTTGTTGGAGCGCAAGCTGGACGCAGCCAGTTTCGTCGCGACTTGCACCTGTGCCAATGCCAGCGTTTTGCGCGCGCGCCACCCCCGGCCCAACGAAGTGCACGCCATTTATCACGGGTTGGATACTGACTACTTCTCGCCCTCCCAGTGCGCCACTGGACGCGAAGTACCGATCATATTGTCGGTTGGCCGCTTTGTCGAAAAGAAAGGGTTCGATCACCTGATCGAGGCTTGCGCACATCTAAAGCATGATGGCGTTCGTTTCGGTTGCGTCATCGTTGGCGAGAGAGGCAGCGCTTACGACCGCATCTGCGCACTGATCGCGCAGCGCGGCCTGGAAGACCACGTCAAGCTGCGCAGCGAAGTGGCGCAAGACGAATTGCGTGAGATCTACCGCGAAGCTCGTGTTTTCGCCCTGCCGTGCCAGGTGATGCAAGATGGTGACCGCGACGGCATCCCCAACGTACTGGCCGAAGCGATGGCGATGGGCGTACCAGTGGTGTCTACCCGCATTTCGGGCATCCCGGAACTGATAGAGGACGGCGTGCACGGTCTATTGGTTGAGCCGCGCGATGCACGCGCGCTGGCTGACGCGCTGCGCCGTGTGTTG
>JAOTTZ010000532.1 GCA_029864165.1 Burkholderiaceae bacterium | reverse complement strand
TCCGAACGACGATTCGTACTACGACCTGCCTGGCCGCTCCGCCCGAACTGCGAGCCTCTACGAGCATGCAATGCGCGCCGTGGTGCACGGCTTGCGCTACGGCCAGCATGGCCTGCCGCTGATGGGGGGCGGCGACTGGAACGACGGCATGAATCTGGTAGGGCACCGCGGCCAGGGCGAAAGCGTGTGGCTGGGCTTCTTCCTGTGCGAGGTGCTGCGGCAGTTCGCGGCGCTTGCGAGCCGGCATGGCGATGCGGCCTTTGCCCAGCGCTGCGACGCCGAGCGGGCGCAATTGCGCGAGCAGCTTGAAGCGCATGGCTGGGATGGCGCGTGGTACCGCCGCGCGTATTTCGACGACGGTACGCCGCTCGGATCGGCAGGCAATGCGGAGTGCCAGATCGATTCGATTGCGCAGAGCTGGTCGGTGCTCTCGGGCGCGGGTGACCCTGCGCGGGCGCGCCTTGCGATGGACGCGCTGGAAGCACGGCTGGTTCGCCCCGAAAGCGGGCTGATCCAGTTGCTCGATCCGCCCTTCGACGTGGCGCTGCCGAACCCGGGCTATATCAGCGGCTACGTACCGGGCGTGCGTGAAAACGGCGGACAGTACACCCACGGCGCGATCTGGGCCACGATGGCCTTTGCTGCCTTAGGCGAGCGCGAGCGCGCTTGGGCGCTGCTCAACATGATCAACCCGGTGAATCGCGCCAAAGATGCCGCCGGCGTCGCGACCTACAAGGTCGAGCCGTATGTGATGGCGGCTGACGTGTATGGCGTGGCGCCGCACATCGGGCGCGGCGGCTGGAGTTGGTACACGGGCTCAGCGGGCTGGATGTACCGCCTCGTCGTCGAGTCCCTGCTCGGTCTGCGCCTTGCGACCACGCAAGAAGGCGCGCGGCTGCATCTGACGCCCTGCCTGCCGGCTGGCTGGCCGGGCTTTGCGCTCGACTACCGTTATCGCCAGACGCAGTACCGGATCGAGGTCACGCAAGGCGATGTAGGGGGTGGCGTGGCCAGTGTGAGCGTAGATGGCATCGCGCAGCCCGGCATGGCGGTGCCGCTGGTGGACGACGCCGGTGCCCACCATGTAATGGTTCGCTTGCACTGAGCATCTCTGGGACAGGTTGTTTGAGCCGGGCTTGCCAACTACATCGCGGTGAGCTGCCCGGTGGGCGTCGTGCAGAGTTGATGCAGTGAAATGTTGGCTTGTTAGACCTGTCCCCTTGCCCTCGTGCCCTCGGACACCGATTTTCTAGGCGTCATTCAGGCGTGTTCTCCAATAGCCCGGTTTTCGTTTGAACGGCGCGATGGCCAGAATCAGTACTTCGGCCTCGTAGGTCGTGTACACAACTGAGAACGGGAATTTCTTCGGGAAAATCCGACGAGTACCATGCTTGTATGGAGAGCCGGACTCCGGGAACTCGGCGGCGAGTACTTCCGCACGCCGAATCGCTTTGTCAAAACGCTCACCGAGTCGGTGGCTTATGGATGTGTAGAACCTGACCTCATGCAAAAGTTCAAGCCGTGCGTCTTCATGATAACGAATAACTCTCACTTGTAGATCTGTTGAGCTTCCGAGTGGACATCTTCCGCAGAAACTAGCTTCGCTGTTCCGTTCTTAACCTGTTCCATGCGCCGCTGAATCTCAAGGTCCCAAGCTGCGTCGGCATCGGACTCCGACTCATCCTGAAGCGAGGCAAGAAGATCTTCGGCAAGGCGCGCGCGGTCCTCGGGAGGTAGTGCGCGGGCCCGTATGGACAGTTCTTCAATCAAGGCATTCATGTGGTACTCCGCAATGACGCGCTCGAATTTTACCGCCGGGCGCCACACGACGTCACGTGATAAATCGCACCGAAAAACTCGATTCGAAGCGGGCGGGTCATGTGAGAAGATTTACTGGCTTTTGGTTCAAAGTAAAGGCCTGACCCCATCTCCCTCTCTCGGATCGGCAGGCAATGCGGAGTGCCAGATCGATTCGATTGCGCAGAGCTGGTCGGTGCTCTCGGGCGCAGGTGACCCTGCGCGGGCGTGCCTTGCGATGGACGCGCTGGAAGCACGGCTGGTTCGCCCCGAAAGCGGGCTGATCCAGTTGCTCGATCCGCCCTTCGACGTGGCGCTGCCGAACCCGGGCTATATCAGCGGCTACGTACCG
>JAOTTZ010000531.1 GCA_029864165.1 Burkholderiaceae bacterium | reverse complement strand
GAAAATTGCGCGCGGTCAGTTCGCTCTTTTTCATCTTGAAAGCCTACCGTACGTGGGCGTCCGGCTTGGCGGCTGTCTGTGAAAAGGCGACGTTACGCCATCAGCCGACGTCAAAACCATCGTCAGCGGTAACGACGGCGCCGTTGACGAAGTGGCTCTCGTTGGCACACAACATCATCAGCACCAAGTCCAAGTCTTGAGGCTGGCCCAAGCGCTTGCGCGGAAGTTCGCGAATGAATTTCTGGCCGGACTCGGTGGCCCAGTAGTGGCGATTGAACTCGGTGTCGATATAGCCTGGGCACAGTGCGTTGACATTGATGCCGTACTTGCCCCATTCGAGCGCCATTGCGCGCGTCATGTGCACGACGGCGGCCTTGCTCATGGCATACACGCCGATCTGGCCAAGTACACGCAAGCCGCCTGTCGATGCCACGTTGACTATGCGCCCGCCTGTGAAGGTGCCAGGCGCGGCGCCCTTGGCGCGCGCAATCATGCGCTTGCCGACCTCTTGCGCGACAAAAAAAGCCCCCTTGGTATTGGTGTCCATCACAAAGTCGTAGTCTTGCGGTGTCACTTCGACCAGGCGCTGCATGGTACTCACGCCCGCGTTGTTGACCAAGATGTCTATGCCGCCCATTTCGGTCTCGGCATGTGCGACGGCCGCCTTGATGCTGTCATAGTTGGTCACGTCGAGCATCACCACATGCGAGTTGCCACCCGCGGCTTCAATCTCGGCGCGCAAGGTCTTCAAGCGTTCCACACGGCGGCTGGCCAGCACCACCGCCGCACCTGCCAGAGCCAGTGTCTTGGCAAACTGCAACCCCAAACCGCTGGACGCGCCGGTAACCATTGCCACCCGGCCAGAAAGATCGACGACATAGCTCACGGAGATACTCCCCAAGTGTTGTTGATCACCATAGCACGCATACCGCTGGCTGTCGTTCCCCGCCAAAGGCTCGACGCCGCACAATACATGCCTGGTGGTGCATGTATGGTCTGTAGTCTACTGGCAAGCCCTACTGACCCATAAAATGAGCCCCGGTGCCTTGGGCGCCTCCTGCGATGTTCCCTTCATGACACCTGCCGAAATCCTGGCCAAGCACGGCCCTCGTGAAACAATGGATTGCGATGTCGTCGTGGTCGGGGCCGGTCCTGGTGGCTTGGCGGCGGCGATACGCTTGAAGCAACTCGCCGCCGCGCAGGACAAGCAATTGTCGGTCGTGGTCGTCGAGAAGGCTTCCGAGCCCGGCGCGCACATTCTCTCGGGCGCCGTCATGGACCCGCGTGCATTGACCGAACTGGAGCCCAACTGGAAAACTCTTGGCGCACCGCTCCATCAACCGGTAGCGCGCGAGCAACTGTTGTTTCTGACGGCGACAAAGGCAATCGGTATGCCCCGGTTCCTGATACCGACGAGCTTGGCGAATCACGGCAACTACATCATCAGCCTCGGCCAACTGGTGCGCTGGCTGGCGCAACAGGCGCAAGCCCTGGGGGTGGACATATTCCCCGGTTTTTGCGCCGCCGAAGTGCTTTACAACGAAGATGACGCGGTCAGTGGCGTGGCCACAGGTAACTTCGGCGTCGGCAAAGACGGTCAGCCAACGAGCAATTTCCAACTCGGCATGGAGCTGCATGCCAAGTACACCGTGTTCGCGGAAGGATCGCGCGGCCACTTGGGCCGGCAACTCATCGCCAAGTACCACCTCGACGCTGGCAAAGACCCACAAAGCTACGCCATCGGCATCAAGGAACTGTGGCAGGTTGCGCCGGCTCAACATCAGCCAGGCCTAGTGCTGCACTCGCTCGGCTGGCCCATGGACGCCCACACCTATGGCGGTGCGTTTATGTACCACCAGGAAGATAACAAGGTGTCGCTGGGCCTGGTCACCGGCTTGGACTACAGCAACCCCTGGTTGAGTCCCTTCGAAGAAATGCAACGCTGGAAAACCCACCCCAACATCCGGCCCCACCTGGAAGGCGGCAAGCGCATCGGATACGGTGCTCGGGCCATCACCGCGGGCGGTCTTTTGAGCTTACCCAAGACGGTATTTCCTGGCGGCGCTTTGATCGGGTGTGAGGCGGGCTACCTCGACTTTGCACGTATCAAAGGCAGCCATGCGGCGATCAAGACCGGCATGCTGGTAGCAGACGCTG
>JAOTTZ010000530.1 GCA_029864165.1 Burkholderiaceae bacterium | reverse complement strand
GTTGCTGACGTTATTGGTCGCTCAGTTGACACTGCGCTACGCCCACGCCGAGACAGCCGCCGCCGACCGGGGCAGAGAACTGGTCGAGCGCAGGCAGATAGAGGACGCGTTGCGCGCAAGCGAGGAGAGGTTTCGCGATCTTGCCCGCAAAGACGTCCTGACCGGCCTAAGTAGTCCGCGCGCGTTCAGGGAGGAGGCCGCAATGCTTATAAAGTTGGCCGCACGCACGGGCGTGCCAAGCGCACTGGCATTTCTGGATCTGGACGACTTCAAACTGGTCAACGACACGATGGGACACGCCGAAGGGGACCGTGTACTTCAATGCATCGGGGAGGCGTTGGCGAAGTCGACTCGTTCGACGGACCTCGTTGGTCGCCTTGGGGGCGACGAGTTTGTGGTGCTCCTGCCTGAGGCAGAGGCCGCGAGCGCAAAGCTCTTCTTCGACCGACTTCATGAGCAGCTTTTAGAGCTGATGCGGGACCACGGTTGGCCGGTCGGCGTGAGCATGGGCGTCGCATTTTTTCCCACCGCCCCGCCAAGCGCTGACGATGCGCTGCATTTTGCCGACAGCGTGATGTACATGGCGAAGAAGGCCGGGAAAAATCGCACCGCCACGGCAGAATTCCCCAGTGTTGAGCAGCGTCCCGAGCGCAGCACTCCCGCAAACTCGCCGCAGCACTCGTGAAGCGCCTTTGACAACCGCGTCGCGCTGTGGCAACGCTACACGAAAAGCTACGCCACTGTGGTGCCCGAGACCGGAATCGAACCGGTACGCCCTCTTTCGAGTAGCGGCGGATTTTAAGTCCGCTGTGTCTACCTATTTCACCACTCGGGCCTGGCACGATTATCGACGCGACCCACGTCCGTCGCCAAGCCGCCGTCAATCTGCGCCTATCATCATGTCGCTCACGGAGGTTTGAGGGATCGCGCCGTACGACCCAGTGCCATCAGGCGCGCGGCGGCATTCAGCGATGAGCACCCTTTGTTACTGGCTGTCTGCGCTGGCTGCTAGACTGGCGGACGATAAACCGTACTCCATTCCTACTGCTTGCCACCCCAGCGTGCTCAGCGATTCGTCTTCTCACCCGCCCCCTGCGCCAGGGCTGCTACTGGACAGCGCATTGCAGTTGATTCAGCAATCGGGGCGTGAATTACCGAGTACCGAAGACCCATCTTGGCTGCAAGGTGTGATCGACGCGCTGTGCGATTTGTCCAGCCGCGACGCGCTGACCGGATTGGCCAATCGGCGCCAGTTCGAACTTGCCTTGTCGCGCGAGATAGATCGTGTCGCGCGTGCCGGCGAGCCCGCCCTATTGTTGATGGTGGATGTCGACCATTTCAAGCACGTCAACGATACCCATGGTCACCACGCTGGCGACGAGGTACTCAAAGCCGTGGCACTCAGATTGACGGAGTGCGTTCGCCCGATGGACACGCTGGCGCGGTTTGGCGGTGAGGAATTCGCCATGATATTGCCCAACTGCTCGCCCACTTTTGGCCAGACCGTGGCTGAACGTGTGCGGCAGAAAGTCGAGTTGCAGGCTATCCCAATGGCGCTCAGCCTGTCCATCTCAGTGACCATCAGCCTTGGCGGAGCTTTTGCGCCACAGTGGGTGCGTTCGTCGGCAGCGCTTTGGATAGAGCGCGCCGACCGACAGCTTTACCGCGCCAAGGCAGAAGGACGCAACCGCGCTTGTATGGAACACGCTCAAATTTCGCTCGTTAGCGCCGAAGAAAAGAGATTGTTGTTCGGCACATCCAACGTTCAGAACGAAGCGTGAGCAAGACCACACAGGACCGCCACCCGGCCCAAGTGCCGGTACCCCCCACAGGCAGTGATGACAAGCATGCCCGAATCATGGCGGTCACCAGCGGCAAGGGCGGTGTCGGCAAGACATTCTTGGCTGCCAACCTCGCAGCGGCGCTGGCAGCCCTAGGTGAACGCGTGTTAGTACTTGACGCCGACCTGGGCCTGGCCAACCTGGATGTTGTGCTCAACCTTTACCCCAAGACTACATTGCACGACGTGTTCACGGGTAAGGCGACCCTCGACGAAGCCATCATTCCTGCGCCCGGCAACTTCTCGGTCTTGCTGGCCGGCTCGGGCCTGGTCGAATACTCCCGGCTTACAACCGACGTGCGGGAGAAACTGCTCCAAGTCATT